>JAEYAO010000002.1 GCA_023456105.1 Pseudomonadota bacterium
CTAGGGTCTGGACCCATAAACGGGATTCCCTGATTGGCCGAAGCGTGATTTCCTGCAGTCGGATGCGGGAGAACCGACATGGCTTCGGAGTTCTGGCTGACTGACGCGCAGTTTGAGCGGTTGCGACCGCTGCTGCCGAACAAGCCTCGAGGCGTGGCGCGGGTGGATGACCGGCGGGTGATCTCGGGATCATTCATGTGCTGATCAGCGGCGGCCGCTGGATCGACGCGCCGGCGGTCTATGGACCCAGGAAGACGCTCTACAATCGCTGGGTCCGCTGGGCCAAGGCGGGGGTCTGGCGGCGGGCGTTCGAGGAACTGGCGGCCACCGGCGGGCCGCCCGCCGAGCTGATGCTGGACTCGACCTGGGCCAAGGCACACCGCTCGGCGACGGGCGGAAAAGGGGGGCTTCAGCCAACGGCATAGGTCGCTCGCGCGGCGGGCCGACCACCAAGCTGCACGCCCTGGTCGACGGGCTCGGTCGCCTGGTCGCCTTTGTCATCACCCCGGGCCAGCGCGGCGATGCGCCGGCGACCTGATCCAGGCCGCGCCCGCTCAGGACTTGCGGCGCAGGGTCCAGGCGGTGGCGATCGGGTGCTGGCGGGCGGGACCCGTCGAGATCCAGACAATGGCGGCGGCGCCCAGCAGGATGGAGGTGACGCAGGCGCTCAGAGCCAGCAGCCCCGCCGGCGTGTGGTTGACCTCGATCTTCAGCGATGCGGGACCGGCTTTGGCCTCCACCCGCACGGCGTCGGCGCCGAGCGGAGAGGGCGGGCTCGCCTCCTGCGTCTCGGGCGACGGCGAGGACGCCTTGTCCGTCGTCGGCGAGATCTCGGATGCTCGCGGCCGGATCGGCGCCGGCGGCGGGGTCTTGGGAGGCTTGGCCATGATCGGTTCTCCTTGGGGGATCAGCGGATTCAGTGAAACAACGCCAGCGTCAGCAGGCCGAGGCTGATGGCGCTGGCGATCAGCGCGATCAAGACCAGCAGCCCGTCTCGCGCCGTCAGGCCCAGTCCGAAGGCCGTGATGGCGGAAGCCGGCGCGATCACGGCGAAGGGCAGAAGCTCGAGGGGAGGAATGGCGAAGGCGATGACCACGCAGATCAAGGCGACCGCTCGCGTGAAGCCGGCTTTGGTGAAGACCGAAAGCCGAGGCCGCACGATCCGGTCGACGACGCGCGCGGGCTTTCGGGCCCAGCGCACCGCCTTGGTCAGTCGGTCAGCCCCGATCCGGCGGTCGCGCAGTTTTCCAGGAATCCAGAACCGGTCGCGCCCTATGACGATCTGACCCGCGATCAGCACCACCACGACCGCGAAGGCCGTCGGCAAGCCGGGGATGACGCCGAGCGGCGTCAGCGCCGCGAGGCCGGTGACCAGTAGCATCGGACCAAAGGCGCGCTCTCCGATCGCCTCGTGCACGTCCCCCAGCCGCACCTTGTCCTTGCCCTCGGCCGCCCGGTCGAGCTTGTCCAGCAGCGATCCAAGGTTTTCCGGTTCATCCTGGTCGGCTTGCGGCATAGGCGTCCATGGGCTGGGTGAGTCTTGCGGAACGCACAACCTCGGCAAGGGTCCCGGGCTTCCTCCTTAGAACGACTTTCTACGTTTCAAGCTGGGTGCTAGAAGGCTCGTCCCTTGAATCGCCCGAGCCTGAACATGACCTTGCGCGCCCTCCTGCTTGGAGCCGCCGCTTCGCTATCGGCGGTCCCAGACGTGTCGCTGGCGCAGGACCGAGCCGCGGCGCTGGACGATGTGGTGGTCACCGGCTCGCTCATCCGAGGCGTCAACGCCGCCACGCCGGTGGAGACGGTGCGACGTACCACGGTCGAGACGGCCGGCGTCCTGGACGCATCGGGCCTGGTGCGGCTGGTGTCGGCCAACTCGGGCTCGGAAGCCCAGGTCGATCAGCTGAACCAGCCGCAGAGCTCGGGCACGGCGCAGTTCAACCTGCGCAACCTGGGGCTCGGCTCGACCCTGGTCCTGCTCAACGGACGGCGTCAGACCGCCAGCGCCGTGACGGCAACCGACGGCTCCTCGTTCGTGGACATCAACTCGCTGGTCCCGCTGATCGCCCTGCAGCGGGTGGACGTGCTGAAGGACGGCGCCTCGGCCACCTACGGCTCCGACGCGGTGGCCGGCGTGGTCAACTTCGTGACGCGCCAGAGCGTGGATCGCCCGGAGGTCCGCGTCCGCTACGCCGCCGCCGATGGATCGGACGAGACGGCGCTGGAGGCGATCGGCGGGGGCGAGGTGCTGGGCGGGCCGCTGGTGCTGGCGGGGTCGTTCTACCATCGCTCTTCGCTAGGATCGGACGATCGCCATTTCACCCAGGCGGAGACCTACGGCCTGGCGCCATGGACGGCGGTGACCAGCTATGGCCAGCCGGGGTCCTACTTCCGGCCCGGCGCGGGCGGCTTCGCGCCCGATCCGGATTGTGACGATCCGGCCTTCGGCTCGGCCTATCGCACCGGGCCGACGGACACCTTCTGCCGCCTCGACTACTCGGACTTCTTCGACCTGGCGCCCGAGGAGGATCGAACGCAGCTTTTCGCGACCTGGCGCCGGCCGCTCGCCGATGACGTGGACCTGTCGCTGGAGGCGGGCTGGTCGCGCAACCAGACCTGGGTGCGGCAGTCGCCGTCCTTGCCGATTCTCACCCGATCGCTCGTCGTGCCGGCCAGTCATCCGGACAACCCCTTCGGAGAAGACGTGCTGTTCCGGGGACGGCTGCTGGGCGCAGAGGCGGGGGCCTCCAGCGCGGTGTTCGACTATGACACGCGCCGCATCGCGGGCGGTCTGGACGGCGCCTTCGACAACGGCTGGAGCTGGAGCCTGGCCTCGACCTTCAGCCGCCAGACGGTGTTCTACAACAAGCCGGACGTGATCGGATCGGCGCTCCAGAACGCGCTGAGCGGTCTGGGCGGGGCGGGGTGCGACGCGGCGGCAGGCGCGCCCGGCGTCGGGGCCTGCCGCTACTTCAACCCGTTCGGCAGCGCCTATCTGGGGACGGGCACGGCCAATGACGGGGCGCTGATCGACAGCCTGACCGGCTATACCGGCCTGAGAGGGTCGGCCAGCCTGTGGACGGCGGACGCCTTGACCAGCGGCGAGGCCGCCCGGTGGAACGGCGGGTCGCTGGAGGTGGCCGTGGGCGCTCAGGCGCGCCGCAGCGGCTATCGCCAGGACTGGAGCGACCTGGCCAACGCCGGCGAACTTCTGACCGCCGGCGTATCGCCCGACTTCAAGGGGCATGAGAACGCCGGCGCGGTGTTCGCCGAAGGGCGCCTGCGCCTGGGCGCGCGTTTCGAGGCCCAACTCGCCGCCCGCTACGAGAGCGAAGGCGGTGCAGACCGCCTCAGCCCCAAGGTCGCCGCGGCCTGGACCCCGGTCGATGCGCTGACCCTGCGCGCCGCCTACGCCCAGGGCTTCCGCTCGCCGTCCGTCTATGTGCGACAGGGGGCGCAGGCGTCGCAGCCGTCCGTGCTGGATCGGGGCGCCTTTGTCTTCGTCAACACCGTCACCTACGGCGATCCGGACCTCGAGCCGGAGGACTCCGAGAACTGGAGCCTGGGCGTGGCCTGGCGTCCGTTGGACGGGCTGCAGCTGTCGCTGGACGCCTGGCGGTTCGAATACGAGAACCTGGTGGTCAAGGAGGCGGCGCAGAGCCTGATCGATCAGGCGGCGGCGGACGACCGCGACGGCCGAACCGGCACGGACGCCCAGACGCGCGTGCGGCGCGACACGGCCGGAACCCTGACCTTTGTCGCCCTGAACTTCGTCAACGCCTCCTCGATCGAGACCGACGGGCTGGATTTCGCCGCTCGCTACGACCGCGACACCCGCATCGGCCGGCTGGGCGTCTCGGCGAACTGGACCTATGTCGACCGCTACGACATTCGGCTGGCGCCCGGCGCTGCGGCGACATCGGGCGTGGGCTCCACCAACCTGAACACCATCGGGCGGTCGCTGCCGCGCAATCGCGGCGAGTTCGTCGCGACGTGGACGCGCGGACCCTGGTCGGCGAGCGCGCTGGCGCACCACACCTCCGCCTACCGCAACGACCGGAGCGGGATCACGGACGCCCGCATCGGCTCCCAGACCACCTTCGATGTGGCCGCGAGCCGCGACCTTTCGGCCGACGTGACGGTGAGCCTCGGCGTGGTGAACCTCGCCGATCGCGATCCGCCGCTCGCCCAGTTCGCCCTTGGATACGATCCCATCGTCGCTGATCCGCGAGGACGGGTGATGACGATCGGCGTCAGCCGACGGTTCTAGACGCGTCGCCTTAAGCTAGTCGACCAGCTGGACCGGTCCGGTGGAGGGGCCGACGCCGACAGGCACCGGCACGTTCGAGTAGTGGTAGTTGGCGTTGATGAACAGCGACGCCGATCCCTTCAGCTCCAACGCGCGGGCCACGATCACGGTCCAGGGCGTGTCCCTTGCCACCTCGGACTTGCCCTCCACGATCAGCTTGGCGCGCGGCACGTAGATGACGCCCTGCAGGGTGTCGACATTGTCGGCCGAGATGATGAAGTCCTGGGTGTTGTCGCGCATCCCGATCATCACCATGCCGGCCCAGGTTCCGCTTTGACGACCGTTCAGGTTGACCTGCGCACGGTCCTTGAAGTCGAACTTGGACGCCTTGTCGAACATCAGCACGACGTCCGTCCCCTCAAGTCGTGCGTCCTCTTTCACCTCCAGGTGCCCACCCAGGAACCAGTGCTCTCCCGGCTTCAAGGTCAGCTTGGCGCTGCCTAAAACCATCACGCCGCCGCAGTGGACGCCGGGCGACAGGGTGTGGGAGCCGAACGGGAAGAGACGGGGCACGAGGGTGCTGCAGAGCTTGCCCTTGTTGCGATCCAACTTGTCGAATGGATCGGGGATGACCGCCGCGCCGGTGCCGGGGACGGGAAAGATGCTGCCGCGCGCGCTTCGCACCGCCTGTACGGCCGAGGCGTTGATGTTGCCGCCCTCGACCAGGATGTCGCGGTTGGAGTGCACCAGGCAGGCCGGCGCCTGGATGCGGCCGCTGTCCTTGACCCGGATCACGGCGGAGTCGGTCTCGTTGAACCCCAGCACGCACAGGGGCGTGCGGCTGACCGACGACCCCCGCGCCATCGCATCGAAGTTCCATCCTCCGGGCGGCAGCATGTTGACGAAAAAGGAGGTGCGGTTGCCCTTCAGATGCACCTGAAGGATGCGCTGCCCCCCGTCCTCGGAGACGGTGATGGCCTTCTCCACGCGCGGCGCCTGGGGCCATTCGGCGAGTCCGGCGTCAACCATGGCGTTCGCCCGCTGCACGGCCGCCGCGCCATCGATCGCCAGCGACAGCTCCGTAGCGCCGGCCAGCGCCGACGCATCGGCGAGATCCTGCAAGCGGCTGTCCGCCGAATGGACACTCGCCACATCGATGGCGCCGATGGCGATCAAGGCCACCACGGGGCCGAGCAGGGCGAACTTCAGGGCGATGTTGCCCCGGGTATCCTGAACCAGGTCTCCGAGGCGACGCCTTGGAGAGACGCAAGCGGCGATCCGCTGTCTTGATCGCTTACGCATGGACAACTCGGTGCGGCATGGCCCATTCCCAATGGCGAGGCCTACTTCGCAGACGGCTCCGGACGTGTCGTTTCGCGCCGAGATTAGAGCGCAAGACTTAAGGGGCCGTTGCCAGCTGAGCCGTGGGCGAACCAGGCTGCGCCTGCAGGCTCTGGCGCGAGCGGTGCGCCGGCGGCATAGAACCGCCCATGCTCCAAACCGTCACGACGACCCCGCGCCTTTACGGCATTCCCAACTGCGACACGGTGAAGAAGGCGCGTGTCTGGCTCGAGCAGCACGGCGTGACCCATGTCTTCCACGACTACAGGAAGGACGGCGTGGACCCGGCGGCGCTGGAGCAATGGGTGGACGAGCACGGGTGGGAGACGGTGCTGAACCGGGCGGGCACGACCTTTCGCAAGCTGCCGGAGGAGGCGCGCATCGGCCTGGACGCCGACAAGGCCGTGGCGTTGATGCTGGCCCAGCCGTCGATGATCAAACGACCTGTACTTGACCTCGGCGATCGACGACTGGTCGGCTTCAAGCCGGAACGCTACGCCGCAGCGTTCGGCGTCTGAAGCGCCAAGCGGCGCCTTACGAAAGTTTCACCTCCGGCCACGCATCCACGGGCGCACCTGGCCGCCTCTTGTGATCAGAAGGCCTCGGCAGCAAGCTGGGCCGTAAGGGATCACAAGGGGTAGCACCGTGGAAGATTTCATTCCGATCTTCGCCATCTTCGCCGTCTTCGGCACCATCACCGCCATCGTCGTCGGCCCCAGCTATCTGAAGAGCCGCGAAAAGAAGGAGATGCAGCTGACGGTGCGGTCGGCGATCGACAAGGGCCAGCCCCTGCCGGCCGAACTGGTCGACGCCATGACAAAGGACGTTCAGCGCAGCCTGCCTTCGCGAACGCGGGATCTGCGCCGGGGCGTGCTGTGGCTGGCGACCGGCGTCGGCCTAGCGGCGTTTTCCTTGGTCAGCGACCTGAACGGCGGCTGGAACCGCGGCTTCGACAGCGGCCTGCTGGGCATCGCCTGCCTGCCCATCACCATCGGTGTCGCCTTCATCGTCCTGAGCTTCTTCAACAAGAACAGGGACTGAGCGGCGGGCCGGGGGAGGGGACCGTCATGAAACAGCCGTTGCGGAACCTGCACGACAACGAGCTCGCCGCCCAGGCGGCGGCGGGCGGCAGGCGCGAGTTCGGCGAACTGGTTCGACGCCACGGCTCGGCGGTGCGCGGCCTCTTGCGCCGGATGGGGGCCGAGGCGTCCGTGGCCGACGACATCGCACAGGACGCCTTTCTTCAGGCCTTTCAAAGGTGCGGAGAGTTCCGGGCTGAGGGACCCTTCGTGGGTTGGATCAAGCGGATCGCGGCGCGCCTTTACCTGAAGCGGCGGGCGCACGAGGCGCGCTATGTCGCCGAGGTCGAGACGGAGGATGCGGCGCCTGCCTCAGACACCGCGGGGTTGATGGACCTGGACGAGGCGTTGAAGGCGCTGAGCGAGGTCGAACGCCTGTGCGTCTCCCTGTGTCATGGCGCGGGCCTCAGTCACCCGGAAATCGCCTCCGCCATGAATCTGCCGCTCGGAACGGTGAAGTCTCATGTCAAACGTGGTCTGGATAAACTCCGCGCGCGGCTCGATCCGCGGCCGGACGCAGTCGGGAGGTCGGCGCATGTCGGCTGATGAATTCGACCCCGCCATCGAGCGCCTGTTCGCGCGACAGACCCCGATGCTGGACGCAGAACTGTTCGCCGCACAGGTGGAGACGCGGCTGACTCGCTCTTCACGGGTGAGAGCCTTCGCCCTGACCCTGGCCGGGATCGTGGGCGGGTGCGTGGCGGTGCGCGAAAGCGTCAATCTGAACTTCAGCGGCGCCGAGACCGACACCACCGCCCTGACGCAAGGGGTTCAGGCGGCCGGCGTCACGGCTCAAGGGGCGGTGCAGTCGGGCCTGGACAGTCTGGGCCTGTCCTCCATCGACCTGATGAGCACGGGCGGCATGCAGATGTTCTGGATCACCGCCGGCGCGCTGTTCGCGCTTCTGGCCGCCGGCGCGGTCCGCCTGTCGCAAGACCTCTAAGGGCGTGACGCGAGGGGCGGGCGCGCCTATCTGAGCGGCTCGCCTCCAGGAGTGAACGCGTGTCCAGCCAGGTTCAGCAGACGGTTCGTCGCATCGCCGCCCCCGACATCCGGGCGCGAAAAGGGGGGGAGCCCATCGTCTGCCTGACCGCCTATGACGCGCCGACGGCGGCCCTGCTGGACGACCACTGCGACCTGCTGCTGGTCGGCGACAGCGTGGGCATGGTGGTGCACGGCCTGCCCAACACCGTCGGCGTGACCATGGAGATGATGATCCTTCACGGCCAGGCGGTGATGCGCGGCGCCCGACGAGCCATGGTCGTGGTCGACATGCCCTTCGGCTCCTATGAGGGCGGCCGGGAGATCGCCTACGAGAACTGCGCACGCATGATGAAGGAGACCGGGGCCCAGGCCGTGAAGCTGGAAAGCGGCCCAACGGTGCCCGAGACCATCGCCTATCTGGTTCAGCGCGGCATTCCGGTGATGGGCCACGTCGGCCTGCGACCCCAGGCGGTGCTGACCGACGGAGCCTTCAAGGCCAAGGGGCGCACCGAGGAGGAGCGTCAGAGGGTCATCGCCGAGGCGCAGGCGACCGCCGACGCCGGCGCCTTCTCCATCGTCATCGAGGGCGTGGCCGAAGGACTGGCGCGCGAGATCACCGAGGCCGTGTCCGTTCCCACAGTCGGCATCGGCGCCTCGGCCGCCTGCGACGGACAGATACTGGTCACGCCGGACATGCTGGGCCTGTTCGACTGGACGCCCAAGTTCGTGCGCAAATACGCGGATCTGCGGGGCGAGATCGACCGCGCCGTCGCCGGCTATGCGGCCGATGTGAAGGGCCGCCGTTTTCCTGCCGAAGTCGAAACCTACTTCTCCAAAAAGCCGGCTTCGCCGTAGCGCTTGCGTTGCGGCGTCGGGGCCGACCCTCTAGGGTCCGCGCCGGTTCGATCCTTTCAGGTTTTGGGGCGCGTTTCTCGTGGTTGATGTCTTCGAGCAGGTCGAGGGGGAGCTTCGCTCCGACCGCTACAAGCGGCTGTTCCGCACCTGGGGTCCGATCGTCGCCGGTCTCTTGCTGCTGGCCCTGATCGCGGCGCTGGCCTGGTGGGGCTGGCAGAGCTTCCAGACGGGCAAGGCCGACAAGGCCTCGGCCGCCTATGACCGCGGCATGGAGGCGCTGCGCGCCGAGAACCCGGCCGGCGCCCGCACGGCGTTCGAAGAGGCCGCGCGCGAAGGCAACGGCGCCTACAAGTCGCTGGCCTTGCAGCAGCAGGCCGGCCTCGCCGTCACCGCCAACAACATTCCCGAGGCCATTCGCCTGTTCGACGAGGCGGCCAAGGCCTCGCGCGACCCGATCCTGTCCGATCCAGCCGCGCTCAAGGCCGCCTTCCTGGCCATGGACACGGCGTCCTTGGCCGACGTCGAAGGGCGGCTGGAGCCGCTGACCGGCGACGACCGCCCCTTGCGCGCCTTCGCCCAGGAAGCGCTGGCCATGGCGCGGCTCCAGAACGGCAAGACCGCCGAGGCGCGCACCGCCTTTGTGCAGCTGCAGCTCGGCCAGGACGTGCCGGAGCCGGTGCGCCAGCGCGCCCAGGCCGCCATCGCCATGATCGACGCCGGAACCGCCGGCGCGCTGCCCGCCATCGTCAAGGCCGCCGCCGCCGCGCCTGCACCCACGGCGCAGCCCCAGGGTGCCCAAGGTCAGCCCACCCAGGGTCAGGCCGCTCCCGGTCAGGCCGCTCAAGCTCCGGCGGCGCCCGTGCAGGTCGCTCCGGCCGCCGCGCCGCAACAGTGACGATCACCGACAGGACGCCCTCGATGACTTCCCGAGCCCTCAAGGTCGCGCTGGTCTGCGGCGTGGCCGTCACCCTGGCCTCATGCGGCACGGTGCGCCGCAACCTGCCGTTCGGCCTGGGCCGAAGCGACGAGCCCGCCGCCACCGCCACCGAAGGCCAGCGCATCTCGGTGCTGGAGTTCGAGCAGCAGCTGGCGCCGTCCGCCGCCCTGTCGGGCCGTGACTTCTTCCTGCCGGGCCCGCAGGCCGTGAACGCCTGGACCCAGCCGGGCGGCACGCCGGAGAACCTGGTCGAGCACGCCATCGCCGCGCCGAACTTCCAGGTGGCCTGGCGCCGCAGCATCGGCGAGGGATCGCAGGTGCCCGGCACGCTGATGGCGCCGGTCGTCGCCTCCGACGGCAAGCTGTTCACCCTGGACGGCGACTCCACGGTTGCGGCCGTGTCCGCCGACAGCGGCGACATCCTGTGGCGCACCGACATCAAGCCGGAAGGCCTGGCGCGCGGCGGCTTCGGCGGCGGCGTGGCCTATGCCGGCGGCAAGGTGTTCGTCTCGTCGGGCTATCGCGTCATGACGGCGCTGGACGCCAACACCGGCGCGGTGCTGTGGCGCACCACGGTCGATTCGCCGATCCACGGCGCGCCCACCGTTGTCGGTAATCGCGTCTACGCCATCGACGTGGACAGCCAGCTGTTCGCCTTTGACGTGAACACCGGCGCCCAGGCCTGGGCCTATCGCGGCATCGCCGAGCCGGCGCGGATCATGCGCGCCTCCAGTCCTGCGGTCAGCGGCGACACGGTGATCGCGCCCTTCTCGTCCGGTGAGCTGGTGGCGGTGCGCGCCGCCAACGGCCAGGCCGTGTGGCAGCAGGTGCTGTCGCGGACCAGCCGCACCAGCGCCCTTTCCGAAGTGCGTGACGTGGCCGGCCGCCCGGTCATCAGCCGCGGCGTGATCTATGGCGTCAGCCACTCGGGCGTGCTGTCGGCGCTGGACCTGCGCTCGGGCCAGCCGAAGTGGCAGCTGCCGGTCACCGGCGTCAACGCGCCGCTGCCGGTGGGCGATGTGGTCTACGCCGTGTCCAAGAGCGGCCAGCTGATCGTCGCCAACCGGGATTCTGGCCAGATCTACTGGACGCGCGAACTGAACGAAGGGCGTGAGCGCAACGAGGGCGGCTTCCTGGGCTTCTTTGACCGCCAGGTGCGCCCCACCTGGTCCGGGCCGATGCTGGCGTCCAACCGTCTGGTGATGGTCAACTCGTTCGGCGAGGCGGTGGCGTTTGATCCCAAGACGGGCGCCGAGCAGGCGCGTCTGGACCTGGGCGCGCCTGCCTATATCGCGCCGTCGGCCTACAACGGCGCGCTCTATGTCGTGACAGATCGGGGCGAACTCGTCTGCATTCGCTGACGAGCGGCTGAAACTAAGCTAGAAGGCCGGCATGGCTCTGAAGGTCGCCATCGTCGGCCGCCCCAATGTGGGCAAGTCGACCCTGTTCAATCGCCTTGTCGGCAAGCGCCTGGCGCTGGTCGACGATCGCCCCGGCGTGACCCGCGACCGTCGCTATGCGGATGGCGTGATCGGCGACATGGACCTGACGCTGATCGACACGGCCGGCTACGAGGACGTCACCGACGAAAGCCTCGAGGCCCGCATGCGCGAGCAGACCGAGGCCGCGCTGGAAGACGCCGAACTGATCCTGTTCATGATGGACGCGCGCGAGGGCGTGACCTCGCTGGACCGCATCTTCGCCGACCGACTGCGCAAGCAGCACAAGCCGGTGGTTCTCCTGGCCAACAAGTCGGAAAGTCAGGCGTCCGGCGGCGGGGTGGGCGAGGCGCACGCCCTGGGCTTCGGAGAGCCGGTCGCGATTTCGGCCGAGCACGGGGAGGGCATGGCCGACCTCTACCAGGCGATCCTGGCCGCCTCGGTCGACATCTTCATCGAGGAAGAGGACGAGCCGGAGAAGCCGATCCGCATCGCTGTGATCGGCCGCCCGAACGCCGGCAAGTCGACCCTGATCAACCGTCTTCTCGGCGAAGACCGTCTGCTGACCGGGCCGGAAGCCGGCATCACCCGCGACTCCATCTCGGTCGACTGGGTCTACGAAGACAAGAACATCCGCCTGGTCGACACCGCCGGCATGCGCCGCAAGGCGCGCGTGCAGGAGAAGCTGGAAAAGCTGTCCGTCGCCGACACCATTCGCGCCATCACCTTCGCGGAAGTCGTGATCCTGGTGATGGACAAGGACGACGCCTTCGACACCCAGGACCTGCAGCTAGCCGATCTGGTTGAGCGGGAAGGGCGCGCGCTGATCTATGTCGCATCCAAGTGGGACCTGGAGGAGGAGCCGCAGGCGCGTCTGGCCGAGCTGAAGCGTTTGGCCGAAGACAAGCTGCCCCAGCTGAAGGGTTCGCCCTTCGTCGCCCTGTCGGCGCACAGCGGACGCGGCGTCGAGCGGCTGATGCCGGCGGTGCTTCAGGCCTATGACACCTGGTCCGTCAAGGTGAAGACCAAGGACCTCAACGACTGGCTGTCGCTGGCCACCCAGCGGCACCCGCCGCCCGCGGTGGACGGCAAGCGCATCAAGCCCAAATACATCGCCCAGACCAAGGCCCGTCCGCCAACGTTCGTGCTGATGGCCAGCCGCGCCTCGGCCATGCCGGACCACTACAAGCGCTATCTGGTCAACTCGATCCGCGAGAGCTTCGACCTGCCGGGCACGCCCATCCGCCTGACGGTCAAGTCCGGCAGCGAGAACCCCTATGTCGGCGGCGGCGCCAAGTCCGGCCCCGAGCGATTCAAGGGCGCGGCCAAGACGGCGCCGCGCAAGGTGCTGAAGGCCGAAAAGCAGGAACAGCTGTCCAATCTGCCTGGCAAGGCGCTGGAGCAGAAAAAGGCGCGCGTCGCCAAGCCACGCGTCATCGGCGCGGTCAAGGCGTCCTCGTCCAAGAAGGCGGGAACCAGCGTGGCCATCGGCAAGGGCGCGCGCGGCGGCGCCCGCCAGGTCAGCCGCTCCGGCCGCATCCGCACCGGCCAGAAGAGCGGACCGAAGCGCTAAAGGCGGCGACTTGTTTTCGACATGATCGCGGCATTCTGTCGCAGCTGCTCGAAGGGAGTTCGCCATGTCCGACGCGATGGCCGCCATAAATCTTTCCGCCGTCCAGAAGCAGCGCAAACGGGCGGTGCTCGTCCTCTTCGCCGTCCTGATCGTCCTGACCCTTGTCTCCCAATCCTGGGGCGGGGTGGAAGGCGAGTGGCACGAGTCGGTGGAAGCGGCGGGCCTGATCTCCATCTTGGCGGCGGTGATCGGACGGGCGTGGTGCTCGCTCTACATCGGCGGACGCAAGACGGCCGAGCTCGTCGCCAGCGGCCCGTATTCGGTCACGCGCAATCCATTGTATGTCTTCAGCTTCATCGGAGCCTTCGGCGTGGGAGCCCAGAGTGGCAGCGTGACTATCGGCCTCTTGTTCACCCTCGCATCGCTGGCGATCTTCCACCTGACGGTTCGCAAGGAGGAAGCCTGGCTCTCGGCGAAGTTCGGAGACGCCTATGCCGACTATTGTCGACGCACGCCTCGATTCCTACCGCGGCCGGCGCTCTGGCGCGATGAACAAGAACTGGTGATCAGGCCGGTGTTCTTCCTGACCACCCTGCGCGACGGCCTCGTCTTCCTGCTCGCCGTGCCGCTGTTCGAGATCATCGACCTCGCTCAAGCCGAAGGATGGCTGCGCGTGATCGCCCGACTGCCGTGAGCCGGCACAAACGCAATTCGCTCAGATCAGGGCTTCGGACGGTAGACCGGCGCGCCATTCCCTGAAACTCACATTGAGCGGGGGCGTGGTGTCAGGGCGTGCGAGATCGACGATCAGCGGGCCAATCTCTGATGGGTGGGGCAGGGTGGTCGGGTCCTCGCCGGGATAGGCCTGGGCGCGCATCTGGGTGCGCATGCGGCCTGGGTCCACGATGGCGCAGCGGATGGGCGTGGACTCCACCTCGTCGGCCCATGCCTTGAACAAGGCTTCGGCGCCCGCCTTGGTCGCGGCGTACATGCCCCAGAAGGCGCGGGGCTTTGTCGCGACGCTGGTCGTCAGGTGAATGGCGCGGCCGGCGTCCGACAGCCGCAGCAGGGGCTCCAGCGAGCGGATCAGGCGATAGACGGCGGTGAAGTTGGTCTTCTCGACCTTGGCGAACTCGCGCGGATCGGCGTGCGCCACGGGCGTCAGGCCCGACGGACCCATGGTGGCCGCCGCCTGAACCCAGATGTCCAGCCGCCCGAATCGCTCGAACAGGGCGCCACCCAGCCGGTCGATCCCGCCGCCATCGACCAGATCGAAGGGGACCAGGGTCGCGCGATGGCCCGTCGCGGCCAGAATGGCGTCGTCCAACTCTTCCAGCCCGCCTTGGGTCCGTGCGGTCGCCACGACGTGGGCGCCGGCGCGCGCCAAGGTCAGCGCACTCTCATAGCCGATACCGCGAGAGGCCCCGACGACCAGGGCGATGCGGCCGGACAGGCACGTGGATTGAGGCGGAGCGGCGCTGGACATGCCGCCGTCTTAGCCGGACCTCAGACGCTGTCCAAGCAGACAACGGCCAACAAGCTGGATCAGGCGCTGACCAGCAGGGACAGCTGGCGCGCCGTGACCTGGCGTCCGCCTTCCTCGATCTCGCGGTCCAGCAGGCGGGTGGGGTATTCGCCGGTGAAATAGTGGTCGGTGAACTGGGGATCGGCGTTGTTGCGGCCGTCCTCGCCCATGGCGCGATACAGACCGTCGATCGACAGGAAGCCCAGCGAATCGACCTCCAGCATCTCGCGCATCTCCTCCAGCGTCTTGTTGGCGGCGATCAGCTGCGCGCGCTCGGGCATGTCGATGCCGTAGAAGTCGGGATACAGGATCTGCGGGCTGGCCGAACGCAGATGCACCTCGGCGGCCCCCGCCGCCCGCACCGCTCGGACCAGCTTGACCGAGGTGGTGCCGCGCACGATGGAGTCGTCGATCAGCACCACGCGCTTGCCCGCCAGCGCCGCCTTGTTAGGGCTGTGCTTCATGCGCACGCCCTTCTGCCGCGCGCCTTGGCTGGGCTGAATGAACGTACGGCCCAGATAGTGGCTGCGGATGATCCCCATTTCATAGGGGATGCCGCTTTCCTGGGCATAACCCAGCGCCGCCGGCACGCCCGAGTCGGGCACCGGCACCACGATGTCGGCCTCGACCGCGTGTTCACGCGCCAGGCCCCGGCCCATCGCCTTACGGACTTCATAGACCGAGCGGCCGTTCACGACCGAGTCGGGGCGCGAGAAGTAGACGTATTCGAACAGGCAGGGCCGGGCCGAGCGGGCCGGGAAAGGCTTGATCGACTGCAGGCCGCTTTCGTCGATGACCACCACCTCGCCATGCTCGATGTCGCGCACGAAGGCGGCCCCGATCATGTCCAGGGCGCAAGTCTCGGACGCCAGCACCCAGGCGTCGCCCACCTTGCCCAGCACCAGCGGGCGGATGCCCAGCGGATCGCGCGCGCCGATCATCTTGCTGCGCGTCTGGGCGACCAAGGCATAGCCGCCCTCGATGCGCGCCAGGGCGTCGATGAACCGGTCCACGATCTTGGCCTTCCGGCTGCGTGCGATCAGGTGGAGGATGACCTCGGAGTCGGATGTCGACTGGAAGATGGCGCCTTCGCTGACCAGCTGGCTGTGCAGATATTTGAAGTTGGTCAGGTTGCCGTTGTGGGTGATGGCGATGCCGCCCTGGTCCAGATCGGCGAACATCGGCTGAATGTTGCGCAGGAACGATCCGCCCGAGGTCGAATAGCGGGTGTGGCCCACCGCCGCGCCGCCCGGCATGCGCTGCGACAGGTCCGCGCCGCCGAACGCTTCGCCCACCAGCCCCTGGTGACGTTCGGTGTGGAAGCGGCTGTCCTTGACACTGGCTATGCCGCAGGCTTCCTGGCCGCGATGCTGCAGGGCGTGCAGGCCCAGCGCCACGATGGAGGAGCCTTCGTCGGCTTCCGCGCCCCAGACCCCGCACACGCCGCACTCCAGCCGCAGCTGGTCGTCGTCGGCCTCGCGATGGTGTTCGCGGTGAACGACGGGATCGGCGATCATGTGGCGCATCGTCGGGGCTCCGATGTGCATACGGATTCAGGGGGCTTCAGGCGGCGAGGTAGGCTGAGTTTGGGGCGCGGACAAGGCGTCTCCGTCTGAGAATCCTCTTCGCACGGAAGAGTCGATCACCGGCGACAGGGCGTCGGCGCCGCGACCGATGCCGGGCAGAACCACCTGAATGGCGCGGGCGGCCATGGCGCTGACCGGCTGAAGCGCGGCCTGCGAGAGCCAGCGCGGCGTGCGCTCGCCGGGCAGGGCGGCGACGATCACCAGATGCACGGCCCCGATCAGCACCAGCGCCCTGACCGCGCCCACGATCAGCCCCAGCACGCTGTTCACGCCACCCAGCGCCGGGTGGGCCTTTGCGCCCTTGGACAGCAAGGCGCCCAACGTACGCAGGCCGAAATAGACAATGAAGAAACCGCCCACCGCCGCCAGGATCGACCCGGCCCAGTCCGGATCGACCAGCGCGCGGCCAAGGGGCGCGGTCCACGGCAGCACGATCAGGGCCAGGAACGCCGCCAGCATGGCGCTGAGCAGGGTGATGACCTCGCGCACGCCGCCGCGCACAAAGCCCGCGCCGGCCGAGGCGAGGATGACCAGAATGGCGAAGACGTCGTATCCGGTCACGTTCGGCTGCGGTCCTGTAGCTGTGGCCTGACCCTAATAGCGGTTCGCCGAGATTCGTTCGACCGCTTCCGTCAGCCGCGACAGGGTGGTGGCCTTCACCCCCTTGGCCTTTGCTGGGAGGGCGGGGCACAGGGCCTGGTCGAAGCCCAGCTTGGTGGCCTCGCGCAGACGGGCCTCGGCGCGGCCGACGCTGCGCACCTCGCCCGACAGGCCGATCTCGCCGAACACCACGCAGCCCTGGGGCAGGGGCATGTCGGTGGCCGAGCTGATCAGGGCGGCGGCGGCGGCGAGGTCGGCGGCCGGCTCGTTGATGCGCAGGCCCCCCGCCACGTTCAGATAAACGTCCTTGTCGCCGAACCCCAGGCCGCAGCGCGCCTCCAGCACCGCCAGCAGCATGGCCAGCCGCCCGTTGTCCCAGCCCACCACCGCGCGCCTGGGCGTGCCATAGGCGGACGGCGCCACCAGCGCCTGCATTTCGACCAGCACCGGGCGCGATCCCTCGATGCCGGCGAACACGGCGGCGCCCGGCTGGCGCTCCTTGCCTTCGCCCAGGAACAGGGCGGAGGGGTTGGCGACCTCGCGCAGGCCGCTGTCGCCCATCTCGAACACGCCGATCTCGTCGGTGGCGCCGAAGCGGTTCTTGCCGGCGCGCAGGATGCGGAACGGATAGCCGCGCTCGCCCTCGAAGGTCATGACGGCGTCCACCATGTGCTCGACCACGCGGGGGCCGGCGACCTGGCCGTCCTTGGTGACGTGGCCGACCAGGATCACCGCCGGGCCGCCGGTCTTGGCCAGCCGCACCAGCTCGCCCGCACAAGCTCTGACCTGGGTGATCGAGCCCGGTCCGCTGTCGTGCACGTCCGACCACAGGGTCTGGACCGAATCGACGATGACGATGTCGAACCTCTCGCGCTTCAGCGTCGACAGGATTTCGCGCAGCGCCGTCGCCGCCGCAAGGTTCACCGGGGCGTCGGCCAGCCCCATCCGCTTGGCGCGGGCGCGGATCTGCTCCACCGCCTCCTCGCCCGAGATATAGGCGACGCGCGCGCCCCTCAGCGCCGCCTTGGCCGTCACCTCCAGCAGCAGGGTCGACTTGCCGACGCCCGGATCGCCGGACAGCAGGATGGCCGAACCCGGCACCACGCCGCCGCCGCAGACCCGATCGAACTCGGCCACGCCCGTGGCGATGCGCGGCGGCTCGGGCGCGTCGGATTGCAGCGTCTCGAACTGAACGCCGCGACCGCGCGCCGAGGACGCGGCGGCCGGCTTGATCGCGCCGGGCGGAGCGCTGCGGCTTTCCTCGGCCAGGGTGTTCCACTGTCCGCACGATCCGCACTGGCCCGACCACTTGCCGTGGACGGTGCCGCAGGACTGGCAGACATAGAGAGCGGAATCACGAGCCATGGGCGTCCTTCTTAGCAGGCGGGGCGACGCCTCAGATGGCGCGGGCTTGCGTCAGCATGGGACGCAGCGTCTTCACGAATTGCGCCTCGGCACGCGGGGCATGATCCCGGTCAGCAGTTCATAGGCGATGGTGCCCGCCGCGCCCGCCGCATCGTCGATCAGACGGTTGGGGCCGAACACCTCGACCGGGTCGCCGGCGGCGACGTCGAGGCCGGTGACGTCCACGGCGATGACGTCCATGGACACGCGGCCCAGCATCGGCCGCATCTCGCCTCCGATCCAGACCTGGCCGTCCGGGCTGTAGCTGCGCAGGACGCCGTCCGCATAGCCAGCGGCGCAGGTCGCGATCCGCATCGACCGGTCGGCGACAAAGCCGCGCGAGTAGCCGACGCTCTCGCCCGCCGGCACGTCGCGCACCTGCAGGATGTCGATCAGCAAGGTGGCGACCGGGGCGACCCGCGCATCCGGCCGCCCGGTGGGGCCGCCGCCATACAGGCAGATGCCCGGCCGCACCTGGTCGAAGGCGAAGTCCGGTCCCAGGAAGCACCCGCCGGAGTTGGCGAAGGATCGCGTCACGCCGGGATACCGCTGCGTCGCTTCGGCGAACATGTCGCGCTGACGCCGGTTCATAGGCTGCTCGGGCTCGTCGGCGCAGGCGAGTTGGCTCATCACCAGCTCCAGGCCCTCGAACGGCTCGGGCGCGTCCTCGGGGCGCACGCCGATGCGGTTCATGCCGGTGTCGATCTGCAAGGCCGAGGGGCCGCCGCCGCTGTCCAGCCACTCTGTGATCTGCGCCGGCTGATTCAGCACGGGCCGCAGGTCCGCCGCCCGCAACTCGCTCGCCGCGCCTTCGCCGTGACAGCCGTCCAGCACATAGATGACCGGCTCAGGCCCTACGGCCTGGCGCAGCAGCACGCCTTCCGAAATGCGGGCGACAAAGAACGTCCGCGCGCCCTCCGCCATCAGCCGCCGCGCCACGGCCGCCGCGCCCAGGCCATAGCCATCGGCCTTGACCACCGGCGTGACGGGCACGCCCGTGATCCGCTCCAGCGTGCGGTAGTTGCGTGCGAGGGCGTCGAGATCGACGGACAGAACGGCGGGCGCGGGCATGGTCGCCTTATGGCGCAAACCGGGGCCGCATGCATCACGATCGCTTCAAGGCGACGCAGGGCGGGAGCCAAGCCGCGCCTTTGCTGTTAGGTTGTCTCCCGTCAGCTGTCAGGGATTCTCGCCATCCGCCTGTTCACCGAACATCCCCGCTCGGTCGGAGAAAGCTACGGCCGGCATCTCCTGTTCGCCACAAAGACCGGCGTGACGCTGGTCGGCGCCGGGCTGGCCTGCATCATCCACGGCGTGGCGCCCTTTCTGTTCGAGCGGACGGGCAGCACGACCATCCGACGGCTGAATGCGCGGCTGGAGCAGCGGGCGGCTCAGCCTGTCGCCGCGCCCCTCTCGCCCGAAGCATCGGCCAAGCCCAGGCGAGACAGCAGGGCGCGCGCGGCGTCCCGCGCCTGAAGCCGCAGGTCGGGCACGGCCGTCATCTCCCAAAAGGGGCCTCGCGCCAGCGGACCCACGGCGATCAGGTCATCCTGCGGAGCGCCGTCGCGGTTCAGCAGCCGCCCGTCGGGCTCGACCGCGAAGCCGAGGCCCAGCGGCTCCGGCATGGCCAAGCCCTGCGCCAGCAGCCCTGAAATCAGCGGATCGGCGCTTCTCTCCACCTGCGCCAGCGGCCCGGTGCAGTTGACCACCAGATCGAAGCGGCGGCGAACGACCTCCTGCGACGCCCGGGCGCGCCATTCGACCTCCACCCCGTCGCTCTCCGGTCGTGCACCCAGAATCCGCCCGCCGAGCACCGACAGCCGACCCTGATCCATCATAATCTCGATGCGCGCCCAGATCGACGGCGCCAGTCGGTGCCGATGTACGTCCCACAGCGTCCGCAGGCGTCGCACGAAGCTCCGTCGTTCGGCCGGCGACCACTCGCGCCAGAACTCCGCCGCCGTGGTGCGCAGCCCGTTTAGAACGCCCCGCCATTCTCCCTCTCGGCTCGCCCGCCGGATCTGGCGGAACATGGTCAGTGGCGAACCGCTCGGAGGCGGCGGAACGGGCGGCACGGCCTCCGCCAGGTGGGGCAGGGGCATGCGGCCGTTGCGCGACAGGGCGGTGATTGTCCGCCCCAGCCGATCCAGCGAGATCGCCACGTCCACCATGGTCAGGCCCGATCCGACAAGCAGCACCTCCGTGGCGCTCTCCGGCGCGTCCAGCGCACGATCCCAGGGATTCTGCACATAGGCCGGAGAGGCGAGCACGTCCGGGGGGAAGCCGGGCACCGCGCCGGGCTCCAGATTGCCGATCGCCAGCACCACAGCCCCGGCCCGGAGTGTCTGTCCGTCATCCAGCTCCATGTCGAAGCCCACCGCGGAACGAGAGGCCCGCACCACCGATCCGCTCCGCCGCACCAGCCTGTGGCCATGGGCGGAGGCGGCGTCCCGCAACACGTCTTCGAGATAGCGTCCGTAATCGCCGCGACCGACAAAGCCGTCGCCCCGATCCAGGCCTTGCGCCTCAAGCCAGCGCAGCAGGTGATCCGGCGGGTCCGGAAAGGCGCTCATGCCCTCGGCGCGCACGTTCAGCCGGTGCGCCGCATCGTCGGTGTCATAGGCCGCCCCGCGCGCGAACCGCGCCCGCCGCTCGATCAGGATCACCCGCAGCGCGTTCGATCCGGCCAGCAGATGCACCGCCGTCATCACGCCGCTGAAGCCGGCGCCGACCACGGCCACCGTCGTCATGTCGTGATCGTCCTGCATGACCGCCCCTCTGCGTCCCCGCCGCGCTTCTAGAGCGTCGAGGCGGGCCGGGCGAGCGTCATTCGTAGGGGACGTTGTCGTAGCGGCCGTCGTGCGCCAGGTTGCCGAACTTGGTGGTGTCGGCGTCGAAGGCCAGTTTGACGATGCCGATGGGGCCGTGGCGCTGCTTGCCGATCACGACCTCGGCCTGATGCTCCAGCCGGTCCATGTCCTCCTGCCACTTCAGGTGCTCTTCGGTGCCCTCGCGCGGCTCGGCGCGGCCGAGATAGTAGCTCTCGCGATAGACGAACATGACGCAGTCGGCGTCCTGCTCGATCGAGCCGGATTCGCGCAGGTCGGACAGCTGCGGCCGCTTGTCTTCCCGCTGCTCGACCTGGCGAGACAGCTGCGACAGGGCGATGATCGGCACCGACAGCTCCTTGGCCAGCGCCTTCAGGCCGCCGGTGATCTCCGACACCTCCTGCACCCGGTTCTTCTGGCTGTTCTCGCCGGTGGTCACCAGCTGCAAGTAGTCGACGATGATCAGGTCCAGCCCGTGCTCCATCCGCTTCAGCCGCCGCGCCCGCGCGGCCAGCTTGGAGATCGACAGGCCGCCGGTGGCGTCGATGTAGAGGGGGCTTTCGCCGATCTCGACCGCCGCGTCGCGGATCTTGCCGAAGTCGGAGGCGTTGATCTCGCCCTTGCGTAGCTTGTCCGACGACACGCCCGAAGCGTCGGCCAGGATACGCATGGCCAGCTGTTCGGCGCTCATTTCCAGCGAGTAGAAGGCGACCACGCCGCCGGAGACGGTCTTGCGCCCCTCCGGCGTCGGCTCCCAGCGATAGTTGCGGGCGACGTTGAAGGCGATGTTGGTCGCCAGCGCCGTCTTGCCCATCGACGGCCGCCCGGCGAGAATCAGCAGGTCGGACGGGTGAAGCCCCCCCAGCTTCGAGTCCAGGTCGTCCAGATGCGTGGCCAGGCCGGCCAGCTTGCCGTCGCGCTGATAGGCTTCGGCCGCCATCTGCACGGCGCCGGACAGGGCGTGTGAAAAGGCGACGAAACCCGACGACGGTTTGCCGGTCTCGGCCAGCGAGTACAGCGTCTGCTCGGCCTGTTCGATCTGCTCGTCGGCGGGCGTCTCGGGATTGGGCGCCTCCTTGATGATGTCGCCGCCGATGCGGATCAGGTCGCGGCGTAGCGCCAGGTCGTAGACCACGCGGGCGTAGTCGGGGGCATTGGCCGCCGGCGGGGCGCGGTCCACCAGGTCGGCGAGGTAACGCAGGCCGCCGAACTCCTGGAACGCCGGGTCCTGCTTGAACCGCTCCATCAGGATGGTGGGTTCGGCCAGCATGCCCTGGCGGATGTGGTCCTCGATCGCCTCGTACAGCCGCTGGTGGAACGGCTCATACATGTGCGAGCCGCGCAGCCGGTCGCTCAGCCGCTCGAACACCGCATTGTCGAACATCAGCGAGCCCAGCAGCGCCTGCTCGGCCTCCAGGTTGTGCGGCATGGAGGCGACGGACGGCGCCGGCTCCATCGGAGAGGCGCTGAAGGGCAGGGGGGCGAAGGCGTTCATGACCTCGGACGTCTAGCCCGATCCTGCGTCTGACGCGGACGGATTCGGACGCCTGCGGAATATGACAGGGGACAGGCTGTGGATGGCTTGTCGCACAGCAAAAAGGGCGCGCCCCAGTGCGAGGCGCGCCCTTGAAGACTCTACCGGCGGTTGCGGACTATTCGCGGTCGCCGAAGCCTTCCTGCTGGCCGGCGCCGCCTTCCAGCAGCTCCTGAGCCGACTGTTCGGCGGCCTGACGTTCGTCGTCGAACTGGCTGCGGATCACGTCCTCGCCCTTGGCCTGACGCTCGGCTTCGTCCTGCGAACGCGCGATGTTGACCTTGACCGTGGCGCGGACCTCGGCGTGCAGGCGGACCAGCACTTCGTGGACGCCCAGCGTCTTGATCGCGGTGTTCAGCACGACCTGCGAGCGCTCGACCTTGCCGCCTTCGGCCTGGATGGCCTCGGCGACGTCGCGACCGGCGACCGATCCGTACAGCTGGCCGGTTTCGCCGGCCTGACGGATCATGACGTAGGTCTGGCCGTCGATCTTGTCGGCGACCTTCTGGGCGTCGGCCTTGTTCTTCTCGTTGCGCTGCTCGATGGCGGCGCGGTCGAGTTCAAAGGCCTTCAGGTTGGCGGAGGTCGCGCGGCGAGCCTTGTCGCGCGGCAGAAGGAAGTTGCGGGCGAAGCCGTCCTTGACAGTGACGACGTCGCCGATGGCGCCGAGGTTCTCGACGCGTTCGAGCAGAACGACCTTCATCTTACTTCACCACGTACGGCAGGAGGGCCAGATAGCGGGCGCGCTTGATGGCCTTGGCCAGCTCGCGCTGCTTCTTCTGGGAGACGGCGGTGATCCGCGAAGGCACGATCTTGCCGCGTTCGGAGACGTAGCGCTGCAGCAGCTTCACGTCCTTGTAGTCGATCTTCGGCGCGTTGGCGCCCGAGAACGGGCAGACCTTGCGGCGGCGATAGAAGGGGCGACGGGCCGGGCCGGAGCCCACCGGAGCGCCCGGGGTCGGGGTGGCGTCAGTCATGATCCGGTTTCCTTATTCGGCGGCTTCGGCGGCGGCGTCTTCACGCGGGCCGCG
Source organism: Pseudomonadota bacterium (assembly GCA_023456105.1). Lineage (GTDB taxonomy): Bacteria > Pseudomonadota > Alphaproteobacteria > Caulobacterales > Caulobacteraceae > Brevundimonas. The sequence continues at coordinate 22,966 of JAEYAO010000002.1, forward strand.
TTCGCGCTCGCGATCGCGTTCACGCTCGCGGCGGGCCAGCAGCGGCGACAGCTCGAGGTCCAGCTCTTCGACGCGGACGGTCAGCCAGCGCAGCACGTCTTCGTTGATCGACAGCTGGCGCTCGACTTCGGCCATGGCGGCCGGAGGGGCGTCGACGGCGAGCAGCGAATAGTGAGCCTTGCGGTTCTTCTTCACGCGATAGGTCAGGTTGCGCAGACCCCAGTACTCGATCTTGGCGACGGAGCCGCCGCCTTGGGTGATCAGGTCCTTGATGGTGTCGTTCAGCGCTTCGGCCTGTTGCGCCGAGATGTCCTGGCGCGTCATGACCGTGTGCTCGTAAAGAGCCATGCGGTGGTCTCCCTTGCTGGGCCTCGGCGCGGGGCGACCGGGCAAGTCGCGTCCACGATGGCTCCCGAAGCGGCGGCCGGGACGATTTCCCAAGCCCTTTGGCGTTCCGCATCGGGACCGAAGCCCCGGAAAGCGCGGGCTCATAGAGGAAAAGCGGCCGACAAGCAAGGAAGCGCGCGGTCGCCTGTACGCTTGTCGCTTTTCCCACGCCCGCCTACACCAGCCGCATGCCAAAGCTGACCTCGGCGGTTGATCCGCACAGCCCCCAGTACAAAGCCCTGCAGGCGCACAACAGCGCCTTGATCGACGATCTGCGCGCGCGCGTGGCGCAGGCGGCGCGCGGGGGATCGGACAAGGCGCGGGACCGACACGTCTCGCGCGGCAAGCTGCTGCCACGGGACCGGGTGGAGCGGCTGCTGGACCCGGGTTCGCCGTTTCTGGAGGTCAGCCAACTGGCCGCGAACGGCATGTACGACGACGAGGCGCCGGGCGCGGGCGTGATCGCCGGGATCGGCCGTGTCTCAGGCCGCGAGGTCATGATCGTCGCCAACGATCCCACGGTGAAGGGCGGCGCCTACTTCCCCATGACGGTCACGAAGCACCTGCGCGCCCAGGAGATCGCCGAACAGAACCGCCTGCCGTGCGTCTATCTGGTCGACTCCGGTGGGGCCAACCTGCCGCACCAGGCCGAAGTGTTTCCCGACCGCGACCATTTCGGCCGCATCTTCTTCAACCAGGCGCGGATGAGCGCAGCCGGCATTCCCCAGATCGCCTGCGTCATGGGTCTGTCCACCGCTGGCGGCGCCTATGTCCCGGCCATGTCGGACGAGACGGTGATCGTCAGGAACCAGGGCGCCATCTTCCTGGCCGGTCCGCCGCTGGTGAAGGCGGCGACCGGAGAGGTCATCTCCGCCGAGGAATTGGGCGGCGCCGAGACCCACGGCCGCCGCTCGGGCGTGGTCGACCATGTGGCCGAGAACGACGAGCACGCGCTGGAGATCGTCCGCTCGATCGTCGCCAATCTGAACACGGTCAAGACGGTGGACATGGACGTGCGCGAACCCCGCGCGCCGGCCTTCGACCCCGCCGAGCTCTATGGCCTGATCCCGGAGGACGTGCGCGCGCCCTACGACGTGCACGAGGTTATCGCCCGCATCGTCGACGGATCGGAGTTCGACGAGTTCAAGGCCCTGTACGGCTCGACCCTGGTGTGCGGCTTTGCGCGCATCTGGGGCTATCCGGTCGCCATCCTGGCCAACAACGGCGTGCTGTTCGGCGAAAGCGCGCAAAAGGGCGCGCACTTCATCGAGCTGGCCTGCAAGCGCAAGATTCCGCTGCTGTTCCTGCAGAACATTTCGGGCTTCATGGTCGGCGGCAAGTACGAGGCGGGCGGCATCGCCAAGGACGGCGCTAAGCTGGTGACGGCCGTCGCTTCGGCCGAGGTGCCCAAGTTCACCGTCCTGATCGGCGGCAGCTTCGGCGCCGGCAACTACGGCATGTGCGGTCGGGCCTATTCGCCGCGTTTCCTGTTCACCTGGCCGAACAGCCGCATCGGCGTGATGGGCGGCGAACAGGCCGCCAGCGTCCTCGCCACCGTGCACCGTGACGCCGAGACCTGGAGCGCGGAAGACGCCGAGGCCTTCAAGGCGCCGATCCGCCAGAAGTACGAGGACGAGGGCAATCCCTACTACGCCACCGCCCGCCTCTGGGACGACGGGATCATCGACCCGGCCCAGACCCGAGACGTGCTTGGGCTCGCCATCAGCGCCAGCCTAAACGCCCCGATCCCGGATACAACCTTCGGCGTGTTCCGGATGTGACCCAAGCCTGTTCCGGCGCGTTGTCCGGAGCAAAGGAGCTTTTGATGACCGACCGCGAACTTCCGACCGACGCCGAACTGAACGCCCTGGACGTCACCGACGCCGAGGAGGCGCAGATCAACGCCATCGCCCAGCCGCTGGTACCGGGCGCCGCGCCCGACGCCGATGACGAACTGGTGCAGATCGACTCGACTGAGGACGGCGCGGTCTTCGTCACCATCAACCGGCCGCACAAGAAGAACGCCTTTGACGCCGCCACTGTAGCCGCCCTGCACGAGGCGTTCGACACCCTGCACGGGGCAGACAATGTGCGGGTCGTCTTCGTGCGCGGGGCGGGCGGGACCTTCAGCGCCGGCGCAGACCTCGCCTGGATGCGCGACGCCGCCGACTGGAGCGAAGGCGACAACCGCGACGACGCCATGGGCCTGGCAAAGATGCTGAAGAGCCTGCACGACGTGCCGGCCCTGACGGTGGCCCTGGTCGAGGGCTCGGCCATGGGCGGGGGCGCCGGCATCGTCGCGGCCTGCGATATGGCGGTGGCGATCGGGGGCAGCCGCTTCGCCTTCTCCGAGGTCAAGCTGGGCCTGATCCCCGCGACCATCGCCCCCTATGTGGTCGAGGCCGTGGGCGCGCGCCGGGCGCGTCAGCTGTTCCTGACCGGCAACATCTTCGACGCCGACTACGCCGCCCATGTGGGCCTGATCGACATGGTCCTGCCGGAAGGCTCGATGGACGAGTTCATCTCCATGCTGAGCGACAGCCTGGCCGGCAACGCGCCGGGGGCCATGGGCGACGCCAAGCGGCTGGTCCACCATGTCGCCGAGCACAAGCTGGACACCAGCTTGATCGAGGACACCGCCCGCCGCATCGCCCGCGCCCGCGTCTCGCCGGAAGGACAGGAAGGCGTGCGCGCCTTTCTCGACAAGCGCCAGCCCAGCTGGTTCCAGTAAACCCCTCTTCGACAAGGGTGGCGACAAGACCGCCCATGCACGACGCCTTCCGGGAAGCCGCCTGATGTTCACCTCCGTCCTGGTCGCCAATCGCGGCGAGATCGCTTGCCGCGTGTTCCGCACCGCGCGCCGCATGGGGATCCGCACGATCGCCGTCTATTCGGAAGCCGACGCACAGGCCCTGCACGTACGAGAGGCGGATGAGGCGGTGCCGATCGGCCCGGCGGCGGCGCGCGAGAGCTATCTCGACGCGGCCAAGGTGCTGGCGGCGGCCAGGGCCACGGGCGCCGAGGCCATCCACCCCGGCTACGGCTTCCTGTCCGAGAACGCCGACTTCGCGGAAGCCGTCATGGCGGCGGGGATCGTCTGGATCGGGCCGGATCCCGCCTCCATCCGCGCCATGGGCCTGAAGGACGCGGCGAAGACGCTGATGATCGGGGCCGGCGTGCCCGTCACCCCCGGCTATCAGGGCGAGAACCAGTCCGCCGCCCACCTAGCGGCCGAGGCCGATCGCATCGGCTACCCCGTCCTGATCAAGGCCGTGGCCGGCGGCGGCGGCAAGGGCATGAAGCGGGTGGACCGGCCCGAGGACTTCGCCGACGGCCTGGCCAGCGCCCAGCGCGAGGGCAAGGCGGCGTTCGGCGACGACCGGGTGCTGATCGAACGCTACATCACCCGCCCGCGCCACATCGAGGTTCAGGTGTTCGGCGACCGCCACGGCGAGGTCGTCCACCTGTTCGAACGCGACTGCTCCTTGCAGCGCCGCCACCAGAAGGTGATCGAAGAGGCGCCCGCGCCCGGCATGGACGATGCGACCCGCGCCGCCGTCACCGAGGCCGCGATCAAGGCGGCGCGCGCCGTGAACTACGTCGGCGCCGGCACGGTCGAGTTCATCGCCGATGCGTCGGAAGGGCTGAAGGCTGACCGCATCTGGTTCATGGAGATGAACACACGCCTGCAGGTCGAGCATCCGGTGACTGAAAGCGTCACGGGCGTGGATCTGGTCGAATGGCAGTTCCGCGTCGCCGCCGGCGAGCCGCTGCCGCTGAAGCAGGACGAGATTGCGCTGAACGGCTGGGCCATGGAGGCGCGCCTCTATGCCGAGGATCCGGCGAACGGCTTTCTGCCGTCCATCGGCCGGCTGGATCATTTCCGCCTGCCGGACGACGTCCGCATCGACACGGGCGTGGAGCAGGGGGGCGAGGTCAGCCAGTTCTACGATCCCATGATCGCCAAGCTGATCGTGCACGAGGACACGCGCGAAGCGGCGGCCGAGCGGCTGGCGCAGGCCTGCGGCGAGGTCGAGGTCTGGCCCGTCCGCACCAACGCCGCCTTTCTGAAGCGCTGCCTTGAGCATCCTCGCTTTGTCGAGGGCGACGTGGACACCAGCTTTATCGGCGTGGAGGAGGCGACACTGGCGGCGCGCGATAACGGCGCGGCCCGCGACGCCGCCCTGACCCTGATCGCCGAGGCGGCGCTGGACGCCGCTCCGCGTCCTGGGGACGGCGGTTCGCCATGGGGCGGCCAGCCGGGTCTCTCCTACGGGCTCCGACTCAACGCGCCGGCGCGCGCGACCACCCGCGCCCGGCTCGACGGCGAAGCGATCCAGGGAGAGGTCGCGCCGTCGCCCGACGGCTGGCGGCTGCAGGACGGATCGGCGTCCCACGTCGGCTTTGATCAGGTGCAGGTCGGCGAGCGCCTCTTCGGCTTTCAGGCCGACGGCGACGACTTCGTGCTGTTCGTCGATGGAGAGGCGAGACGCGTGGAACCTTTCCGCGTCAAGGCGGCGGCGTCAGGGGCGGCGTCCGACGGCGCCCTGCGGGCGCCCATGCCCGGCCGGATCGTCGCCGCGCCGCTCTCGGACGGAGACGCCGTGGCCAAGGGTCAGACTGTGGTGGTGCTGGAGGCGATGAAGATGGAGCACGCGCTGGTGGCGCCGTTCGACGGCGTGGTCAGCCTGTTCGGCGCCGTCGGCGATCAGGTCGTCGACGGCGCCGTGCTGGCGCAGGTGCAGGTCGCCGAGTGAAGCGCTAGATCCCGATCCCGGCCATGGGGCGGGTGATCACCGTGTCGCCCCAGGTGGCGATCAACGCGAGCGCCGGTCTCAGCACTTCCGAAGCCTTGATGTCCGCCACCCAGGCGCGATGGGCCTCTTCGCTGGCCCAGATCTCGGTGACCCACAGGCTGTCCGGTCCGTCCGCGCCGAGGGCGACCACATAGTGGTGACAGCCGCGCCGGTTCGCGGCGGGGTCCAGCAGCGTCAGGGCCAGCTCCTCGCGCCGGCCGCTCGCGGCGGTGAGGGGAGTGATCAATCCGTACATTGCGATCCAATGGGCCTTGGAAGACAGGCGTCGCGTCCATCCCGCCATAGGCCGTCTTCATTAAGATTGTAGCCACCGGGTCCGCGCCTTCCTACTTGGCGGCCATGCCCCTTCACATGATCAAGCTGGGCGTCGGCGTGCCCGACGTCGAATGGCTGGAGCGACGCGCCCAGAGCGGACAGCCGCACATCGTCCACACCCGCATGACGCCCAAGCGGGCGGCCGAGATCGAAGACGGCGGCTCGCTGTTCTGGGTGGTCAAGGGAACGATCGTCTGCCGCCAGCCGGTGCTGGACATCCGCACCCATGGCGAAGGCAAGGCCAGCCGCTGTGAGATCACGCTGGAGCCGGTGGTGGTCCGCACCGCGCCCCTGGCGAGGCGTCCGTTTCAGGGCTGGCGCTATTTCGAGGCCAAGGACGCCCCGGTCGATCTGTCGTCGGTCGATGCGGGCGAGGCGCCGGACGAACTGGTGCGCCAGCTTCGCGAACTCGGGGCCTGGTAGGCCGCTGAGTTGACCCGGACGGCCGCGCGTGGTCTGGGCCGCCTCCTATGTCCGTCCTGTCGACCGAAACCCGCTCCACCCTGCGCCAGTTGTCGTCCCTGGCCTGGCCGGTCGTGCTGGCGCGCATCGGCATCATGACCATGGGCCTGACCGACGCCATCGTGGTCGGCCATTATTCGTCGCAGGAGCTGGCATTTCACTCGCTGGCCTGGGCGCCGTCGTCGGTGGTGTTGACCACCGCCGTCGGCCTGATGATGGGCGTGCAGGTGATGACCGCGCGCATGCTGGGCGAGGGGCGGGATGCCGAGGTGGGCGCGGTGCTGCGGCGCGGCGTGGTCTACTCGCTGCAGATCGGCGTGGCGTCGCTGCTGCTGATGGTCCTGGCCGGACCCTGGATCATGCGCAACGCCGGCTTCGAGGACGGACTGGGCGAGGGCGCGGCCCTGCCTCTGGTGATCTTCGCCCTGTCCATGCCCGCCTATCTGATCTCGGTGGCGGCCCAGTTCTTTCTGGAGGGGCTGTCGCGGCCCAAGCCCGGCATGTGGGCCATGTGGGTGGCCAACGGCGTCAACGTTGCGCTGAACCTTCTGCTGGTGCCTGACCTGCTGAACCTCGGCGTGGACGGCGCGGCGGCCTCGGCCTGGGCCACCTTCGGCGCGCGCACGGCGCTGGCGGTGTTTCTGGTGATCTACATCGTCCGTCTGCCCGAGGCGAACAGCTGGAACCTCTGGCGCAAGCCCGCGCGCGACCGTGCGACCGAGCGCGAACAGGTCAAGGTGGGCCTCGGCGCCGGCGCCTCCAACTTCATCGAGGTCGGGGCCTTCGCCGCCATGACGGTGATCGCGGGCCTGCTGGGCGCGGCCGAGACCGCCGGCTGGGCCATCGTCATCAACATGTCCGCCATCGTCTTCATGATGCCCATGGGCCTGTCGTCAGCCACCGCCGTGGTGGTGGGCCAGAGCTACGGCTCAGGCGATCGCGCCGGCGTGCTGCGAGGCGGCTTGGTGGGCCTGGCGGTGGTGACGGTGCTGGCGCTGATCGTGGCCCTGGTCATCTGGCCGACGGCGGCGCTGCTGGTGCGGGCCTACAGCACCGATCCGGCGGTGGTCGCCATCGCGGGACCGGCGCTGGCGCTGGCGACCCTGTTCTTCGTCGCCGACGGCATCCAGGTCGTGGCGGCCCAGGCGAACCGAGCCGCCGGCGACGTCTGGTGGCCGACGATCATGCACTTCGGCTCGTATGGACTAGTGATGATCCCGCTGGGCTGGGTGCTGGCGCACCAGATGGGCGTCGACGGTCTGGTGTGGGCGGTGATCATCGCCAGCCTGGTGTCGGGCGGACTGCTGACCGGCCGCTTCCTGCGCGTGGCGAGGCGGCCGCTGCGGGTCTGATCCCGCCAAGGGTGACGCCTGCCGTGGCGCTCGCTATATCCGACGCCTCCCCGAACCGTCTGGACGACCATGGCCCGCATCCTCATCACCTCGGCGCTGCCCTACATCAACGGCATCAAGCACCTGGGGAACCTGGCGGGATCGATGCTGCCGGCGGATGTCTGGGCGCGGTTCAAGAGGGCGCAGGGGCATGATGTGCTCTACATCTGCGCCACCGACGAGCACGGCACCCCGGCCGAACTGGCCGCCGCCGCCGCCGGTCAGGACGTGCACACCTATTGCGACGAACAGCACCTGATCCAGAAGAGAGCCGGCGAGGCCTTCGGCCTCAGCTACGACTGGTTCGGCCGCTCGTCCAACCCGCAGAACCACCGGCTGACCCAGCATTTCGCCGAGGCGCTGGAGAAGAACGGCCTGATCGAGGAGCGGGTGGATCGCATGATCTATTCGATCGACGACGCGCGCTTCCTGCCTGACCGCTATGTCGAGGGGACCTGCCCGCACTGCGCCTATCCCAAGGCGCGCGGCGACCAGTGCGACAACTGCGGCCGCCTGCTGGACCCCACCGACCTGATCGACCCCTATTCGGCGGTGTCCGGCTCGAAGAACCTGGAGGTGCGCGACACCCGCCACCTGTATCTGCTTCAGACAAAAATCGAGCCCCAGATCCGCGCCTGGGTCGACGGCAAGACCGGCTGGCAGCCGCTCGCCAAGTCCATCGCCTACAAGCATCTGGACGAAGGCTTGATCGACCGGGGCATCACCCGCGACCTGGCTTGGGGCGTGCCGGTGACCAAGGACGGCTTTCCGCGGCCGGGCATGGAGGACAAGGTCTTCTACGTCTGGTTCGACGCCCCCATCGAATACATCGCCGCGACGCAGGAGTGGGCCGAGGCGACCGGCACAACCTGGCGCGACTGGTGGCGCCTGGACGAGGGTGCTGAAGACGTTCGATACGTCCAGTTCATGGGCAAGGACAACGTCGCCTTTCACACGGTTTCCTTCCCGGCGACCGTCATCGGCTCGGGCGAACCGTGGAAGACGGTGGATCAGCTCAAGGCCTTCAACTGGCTGAACTGGTACGGCGGCAAGTTCTCGACCTCGCAGAAGCGCGGCGTCTTCATGGACCAGGCGCTGGAACTGCTGCCCGCCGACTACTGGCGCTGGCGCCTGACCGCCTACGGCCCCGAACACGCCGATTCGCCCTTCACCTGGGAGGACTTCCAGGTCTCGACCAACAAGGACCTGGCAGACGTCCTGGGCAACTTTGTCAACCGCATCGTCAAGTTCGCGGAGTCCAAGTTCGACTGCCTCGTACCCGACGGCGGCGAGCCCGGCCCGATCGAGGCGAAGCTCTTGGCCGATCTCCGCGCCGGGATCGCCGAGGCGACCGAGCATTTCGAGGCCATGGAGTTCCGCAAGGCCTCCGCGGCCATCCGCGCCTGCTGGGTGCTGGGCAACGAGTACCTGCAGGAGGCGGCGCCCTGGACCGCGCTGAAGACCGACCGCGACCGTGCGGCGGTGGGCGTGCGCACCGGGCTGAACCTCGTCGCCCTGTTCGCGCGTCTGGCGGCGCCGATCCTGCCCTTCTCGGCGGAGAAGATCGCGGCGTCTGTCGGCTCGATCGACCTCAGCTGGCCCCGCGCAGACGAGGACCTGCTGAGCATCCTGCCTCTGGGCCAGGCCGTCGCCGCCCAGGGCGTGCTCTTCGCCAAGATTGAGGACGCCCAAGTCGCTGAGTGGTCCGAACGATTCGGCGGCGCGGAGGCGTGACGCGATGACCGAGCGCGGCGGATCGTTCGGCGACCTGCTGAGCGAGGATCAGGCGGAAGATCGCGCGCTTGTCGCCGGAACCGAAGCCTACGCCGCCCTGCGCCGTCGGGACGCCCAGCGCCGCGCGCGAGTGCTGCGCCTGCTCGCGTCCGATCCGCCGAAGACCGCCGAAGACGTCTACGCCGCCGCCTGGGTGCTGAACCACGGCGACAGCAGCGATGAAGCCTTTCGGGCGCATCAGCTCGCAAGCCGCGCCGATCAGCTCGGCTATCGCAAGGCTCGCTGGCTGGCGGCGGCGGCGCTGGATCGTTCGCTGATGTATGCGGGCCGGCCGCAGAAGTTCGGCTCCAACATCGTCCCCGATGGGCAAGGCTGGCGGCTGTGGGACGTCGATCCGGCGACCACGGATGCGGAGCGCGCGCAGCACGACATGCCGCCGCTCCAGCAGATGCGCCAGCGCGCGGCGGCGATGACCGATCCGCAGCCCGACTTCGCCGGCGCTCCGCAGTGGATGCGGGACGCCCTGGCGCGCTGGGCTACTGATCGCCCTCGATGACAGGCAGGCCGGCCGCTCGCCAGGCCAGGATGCCGCCGTCTATGTTGACCACCGCCTGGCCGTCCGGCCCCTCTGGACCAAAGGCCTCGCACACCCGGCCGCTGCGTCCGCCGACGCGGCACATGATGATCACCGTCTTGTCGGCCGGCAGGTCCAGTTCCAGCCAGGCCTGAGGCATTTGGCTGAGCGGCGCCAAGATCGCGCCCTCGATGCGGGCGGCGGCGAACTCGTCCGACTCGCGCACGTCGATCAGCACCGCCTCGCCGGCTTCGATCAGGTCGTGCGCCTGCTGGACGTCGACGGCGGCCACGCCCGTCATCGGGCGGCGGCCGGGTCGGGTTCGGCGGGGCCAGGCACTTCGCTGGTCTCGCTCCGCTGCCGGCCGAGATGATGCGCGGCTTCCTCTTCACCGATCTCCAGGAAGGCGGGGGCGGAGGCGTTGAACTGTTCCAGGTTGCCCGTGCGGACCACCACCTGGCGCGCGCCGTCCCAGATCATATGGAGCGCGACGTACAGCACCACGACCAGCCCGATATAGCCGATCCAGCGATAGCGGTGCAGCAGCTTGGCGATGAAGGTCGCCGCCACACCCATCAGGGCGATCGACAGCACCAGGCCGAACACCATGATCCAGGGGTGCTCGTGCGCGGCGCCGGCCACCGCCAGCACATTGTCCAGCGACATGGTGATGTCGGCCACCATGATCTGAAGCAGGGCCGCGCCGAAGGTCTTGCGCTTGAGGCCCAGCTCCTCGGGCGAGGGACCCTGGCCGTGCTCGATGCTAAGGGCCAGCTCGAGCTCGGCCTCGGCTTCGGCCTGGTCGTGGGTGCGCTGCTCCTGCAGTTCGCGCCACATCTTCCAGCACACCCACAGCAGCAGCAGCCCGCCGGCCAGCAGCAGGCCGACCAGCGCCAGCAGTTGCACGGTGATCAAGGCGAAGCCGATCCGCATCACCACCGCGGCGGCCAGGCCGATCAGGATCGCCTTCTTGCGCTGTTCCTGGGGCAGGGCGGCGGCGGCGAGGCCCACGGCCACGGCGTTGTCGCCGGCCAGCACCAGATCCATCAGCAGGACCTGGCCAAGGGCGGACGCCTGGCTGGCGAATTCGGGGGAGGCGAAGAATTCCATAAACCGCTCTCTAGCCGCGACCTCTCGCCGCGCCAAGCGCCGCACCTGTTCTCGGGCGCATCGGCAGGCCGGCTAAGAGGAAAAGGGGGTCAGCCGCGCTGCGCCCGCGCCGCTTCGTACAGCGCCACCGCCGCCGCGTTGGACACGTTCAGGCTCTCGAATCCGCCGGGCATCGGAATGCACGCCAGAGCGTCGCAATGTTCGGCGACCAGCCTGCGGATGCCGTCGCCTTCCGACCCCATGACCAGCACGGTCGGTCGGGCGTCCAGCGCCTCCTCCAGCGTCTGTTCGCCCGATCCGTCCAGACCCACCGCCCGCCAACCCAGGTCCGCCAGCCGCTCCAGCGCGCGCGACAGGTTGGTGACCCGCGCATGAGGCAGCCGTTCGGTCGCCCCCACCGCCGCCTTGGCCAGGGCGCCGGCCAGCGCCGGCGCGTGTCGGTCCTGCACCACGATCCCGCGCGCGCCGAAAGCCAGCGCCGAGCGGAAAATGGCGCCGACATTCTGCGGATCGGTCAGCTGGTCCAGCATCACGATCAGCCCCTCCGCCGGTTCCGCGATCGCCTCCAGCGCGACGCCCTCCAGCGGCTGAACCTTGAAGGCCATTCCCTGGTGCACCGCGCCCTGCGGCAGCATCCGCGTCAGGCCCTGCGCGTCCACCACCTCGATTCGGTGCCCGTGCGCGAGGTTGTCGCGCTCGATCTCCTCGGCCCGATCCGGCGTCGCCAGCAGCCGGCCCGCGCCGCGCCGGGCGGGATTCGCCAACGCCGCCAGAACCGGGTGCCGACCCCACAGGAAGTTGTCCGCATCCGCACGGCCTGCGCCGCCTCCGCGTGACGACCCGCGCGGTCCCTCGGCGGCTCCGCGTCCTTGCGGGGCGGGGGTTTGAGGGCGCGGACGCGGGCCGTCGCCGCGCGATTTCGCGCCCGCGTTTTTCCCCTGTTTCCGGTCGTTGCGTTCTGTTTTCGACGACACTATAAGACGCCCTCCGATTTGGAGCCCCAGGGGCTTTCGGGTCTGGCGCACCGTCTAAACCAGGCGGTGGGACAAGCCGAAGGCTTTTGTTTCACCCTCGTCCGAATGGTCGTGGATGAAGCGGTTTCGGCGGTTTCGAGACGCGCGCGGGGGAATGTCCCGAGCGGCAAAGGGGGGGGACTGTAAATCCCCTGCGTAAGCTTCGCAGGTTCGAGTCCTGCTTCCCCCACCACGCGCTTCTTGAGACGGTTGATACGGGATAACCAAAGCGGCCGGGTGCGGTTGTCCATCTCTGGGCGCCCGCATTCTTTGCGCGGGTATAGCACAATGGTAGTGCAGCAGCCTTCCAAGCTGAGGATGTCGGTTCGATCCCGTCTACCCGCTCCAGGTTTTTGATGAGCATGACGCCCATCCGCTGAACGGACCCGGGCCAATCAGGAGTTTTGGCGATGGCCAAGGAAAAGTTCGAACGCACGAAGCCGCACTGCAACATCGGCACGATTGGTCACGTTGACCACGGCAAGACGACGCTGACGGCGGCGATCACGATGACGCTGGCGAAGTCGGGCGGCGCGACGGCGAAGAAGTACGAGGACATCGACGCGGCGCCGGAAGAAAAGGCTCGCGGCATCACGATCAACACCGCGCACGTGGAGTATGAGACGGAAAACCGTCACTACGCCCACGTCGATTGCCCCGGCCACGCCGACTATGTGAAGAACATGATCACGGGCGCGGCGCAGATGGACGGCGCGATCCTGGTGGTGTCGGCGGCCGACGGCCCGATGCCGCAGACCCGCGAGCACATCCTGCTGGCCCGTCAGGTCGGCGTGCCGGCTCTGGTGGTGTTCATGAACAAGGTCGACCTGGTCGATGACGAGGAGCTGCTTGAGCTCGTCGAGATGGAAGTGCGCGAGCTGCTTTCGTCCTACCAGTTCCCGGGCGACGACATTCCGATCACCAAGG
>JAEYAO010000004.1 GCA_023456105.1 Pseudomonadota bacterium
GCGGACGAGGGGGGCTGATCCAGCAGGCGGACATAGTAGCCCCCCATGATCCCCTGCAGTTCCGGGAACTCGCCCACCATGCCCGAGGCCAGGTCCGCCTTGGCCAGACGCGCCGCCGTCTCGGCCTGATCCGCGTCCGCGCCGACCAGCGGCGCGATCTCGCGCGCCAGCGCCGCGATCCGCTCCATCCGTTCCGCCAGGGTGCCCAGCTTGGCGTGGAAGGTCACGCCCTCAAGCTTCTTGGACCACGCGTCGAAGCCGACCTTCTGGTCTTCCTCCCAGAAGAAGCGGGCGTCGTTCAACCGCGCGGACAGGACGCGGCTGTTGCCAGCCGCCAGAGCCTTGCCGCCGTCGGACGCCTCGACATTGGCCACCACCACGAAGTTCGGCGCCAGCCCCTCCTTCGACAGATCGCGCACGGCGAAATACTTCTGGTGCACCTTCATCGACAGGCGCACCACCTCGGGCGGCAGCGACAGGAACTGCGGGTCCATGTCGCCCAGGATCGGCGTCGGCCATTCGGCCAGCCCCGCCACCTCGTCCAGCAGGCCGTCGTCGTCGACCAGGCTCAGGCCCCGCGCGGCGCAGACCGCCTTGGCCTGTTCGAGGATGCGCAGCTTCCTGTCCGCCGCGTCCAGCAGCACGTATTCGGCCTCAAGCTTCCTGCGGTAGCTGGCGAAGTCGCTGGCCGCGAACGGCGCCCCCGATCCCAGGAAGCGGTGCCCTTCGGTGAGCGCATCGGAGCGGACGCCGTCGATCTCGAACGGAACCACCGCCCCGTCGAAGACGCACAGGATGCGCTTGATCGGCCGCACCCAGCGCAGCGTTCCCGTGCCCCAGCGCATCGACTTGGGCCAGGGGAAGGCGCGCACCACCGCATCGACCATCTCGGCCACGACCTCGGGCGTATTGCGGCCCTGCTGGCTCACTTGCGCGAACCAGACGCCGTCGCGTTCGACCAGTTGATCGGCGCTCAGGCCGGTCTTTCGCAGGAAGCCGTCCAGCGCCTGCTGAGGCGCCGAGGTCTTCGGCCCCTTCAGCTCCTCGTTGCGGTCCGGCGTCGCCGCCGGCAAGCCGTCGATCACCAGCGTCAGGCGGCGCGGCCCGGCATAGGTGGTCAGCGCCTCCCACGTCAGGCCCGCCGCGCGCAGCCGCTCGGACGCCATCCGCTCCAGGTCGCGCGCCGCGCCCTGCTGCATGCGCGCGGGGATCTCTTCCGAGAAAATTTCAAGCAGGAGTTCGGGCATCAGGCGCTCGCGCGTTCGGATTCGACCTGAGCCAGGGCGCAGGCTTTGCACAGGTCGCGGATGCGGCCGATGTAGCTTTGCCGCTCGGCCACGGCGATGGCGCCGCGCGCGTCCATCAGGTTGAACAGGTGCGAGGCCTTCAGCACCTGGTCATAGGCGGGCAGCACCAGCGCCTGCCCCTGCGGCCCCGTCATGGCGAGCAGCCGACGGCTTTCGGCCTCCATGTCCTCGAACCGGCGCTTCAGTCCGTTGACGTCAAAGCCGTGGAAGTTGGCCTCCGACTGCTGGCGCTCGTTCTCCAGGAACACCTCGCCGTAGGTGGTCCCCTCCTTGGTGAACTTCAGGTCGTAGACGTTGTCCACGCCCTGCACATACATGGCCAGCCGCTCCAGCCCATAGGTCAGCTCGCCCGAGACCACATCCACCTCGACGCCGCCGACGCCCTGGAAATAGGTGAACTGCGTCACCTCCATTCCGTCGCACCACACCTCCCAGCCGAGGCCCCAGGCCCCGACCGTCGGGTTCTCCCAGTCGTCCTCGACGAAGCGGATGTCGTGCAGCTTGGGATCGATCCCGATCGCCTCCAGCGACCCGAGATACAGCGCCTGCAGATTATCCGGGTTCGGCTTCAGGATGACTTGATACTGGTAGTAATGCTGCAGCCGGTTGGGATTCTCGCCATAGCGGCCGTCGCCGGGGCGGCGGCTGGGCTGGACGTAGGCGGCCTTCCACGGCTTGGAGCCCAACGCGCGCAGCACGGTCGCCGGGTGCAGCGTCCCCGCCCCTACCTCGATGTCGTACGGCTGCAGGATGGCGCAGCCCTGGTCGCCCCAATAGCGGTGAAGCGTCAGGATCAGGTCCTGAAACGCGAGGGGTTCGGCGGGAGCGGTCAAGGCGGGTCCGGGAGGGTGCGAAAAAGACGGCGGACCATAGGGCCCGCCGCCTTTGTCATCAACACGCCTCCGGAAGGAGGCTCGGCTTAGGCGCCCGGCGTGGTCGCGGGGGCGTCGTCCGCTGGATCGGCCGCGGCGTCGGCGTCCGTGTCGCCATCATCGGCCACGCCAGGATCGACCTGGCCGTCGGTCGGGTTGGAGACCGGGGGCGAGGCGGTGGTGGTCACGTCGTCGGTCGGCTGTCCGTTCGGCGCCGTGTAGGGCGGGGTCTCGCTGCCCGGCTGGCCCGGCTCGGCCGGCGCCGGGGTCACTTCTTCCGGATCGGTCGGCGAGGGCTGGGCGTCATCATCGGCGTCGTCCGTCGGATCCGTCGGCTGCGTCCACTGGTTCGGCTGAGCGGGAACCGGCGGGGGCGTGATGTCCGGCTGATCCAGCGGCGTGGTCGACTGGGTGTTCGGCGAGGTCTGCTCGCCGGCCGGCGGGCTGGCGGGCGCCGTCGGATCCTGAGCCAGGGCGGCGGGAGCGATCAGCAGGGCGGCGGCGGTGGTGGCTGCGAATATCTGCTTGCGGGTCATGAAACGGCATCCTTTCGGTTTACGGAAGACCGCGACGGGGGAGGCGCGGTCCGTTCCACCTTGGGGAACTGCGGGATTCAAGGCGCAGAAAATGGCGTGGTTCCGCCATCGTGAAATGATTTGAAACATTCGTGATGATCGTGGCGGCGGGGTGTTCGTCTCGCCCCGAGCTGCACGGAAAAGGCGCGATTTCGCCCGCTTCGGCGGGTGGTCAGCCGTTCAGCCGGCCCGCCGCGATCCACCAGTCCGGATGCCGCGCCCGCAGTTTCCGTGCGGCGCTGCGGGCGTCCTCCTCGGTGTCGAAGAGGCCGAACACCGTGGCGCCCGAGCCCGACATCCGCGTCAGCCGCACCTCCGGCGCAGCGCCCATGGCGGCGAGCGCCTGTTGAATGCCTGGCGTCAGCACCAGCGCCGGCGCCTCCAGATCGTTGCGCTGCTGCGCCAGCCAGTCGATCACCGCGCTCCGGCCCCAGTTGCGCGGCGGCGCCGGCCGGTCCGCCTCGGCTGTCGGTCGGGCGTCATAGGCGCGATAGACCGCGCCGGTCGGCGACGGCAGGCGCGGATTGAGCAGCACCACCGGCAGAGACGGCAGGCGCGGCTCGTCCGTCAGCACCTCGCCCCGTCCGCCGGCCCAGGCCGTGCGCGCCCTCAGGCACATCGGCCCGTCGGCGCCGACCACCCCGGCGATCCGCTCCAGCCCGGCCTCGTCGATTTCAAGCGCCAGCGCTTGCGCCGCCAGGCGCAGGGCCGCGCCCGCGTCCGACGACCCGCCTCCCAGCCCGGCGGCGATCGGCAGCCGCTTGTCCAGCACGATACGCAACGACGGCTCTCCGACACCCGCCGCCTCGCCCAGCGCCCGCACCGCCCGCAGGACCAGGTTGTCGTCTCCCGCCAACCCTTGGGCGAAAGGCCCTACGACCTCCAGCGTCAGCCGGTCGGCGGGCTCGACCGTCACCCTGTCACCGATGTCGGCGAAGGCGACCAGGCTCTCCAGCGGATGATAGCCGGCGTCGTCGACCGGCCCCACGTGCAGGAACAGGTTGATCTTGGCCGGCGCCAGGGCGTGCCGTCGCATCTGGTGGACGGCCGCTACTGCGATACGCCCGTAGAGGCCGCGCCGCCGTCCGGCAGCCCTCGCTCCAGCTTGGTCTCGACGCCGGCGCGGCGTTCGGCGTCGGGCTCGAGCGTCAGCACGCGCTCCCACTGCCACTCCGCCTCTCGCTGGCGACCGACGCGCCAGTAGGCGTCGCCCAGGTGATCCACGATCTCGGCGTTGGCGGGCTCCTTGGCCACCGCCTGCTCCAGCGTGGCGACCGCCTCGTCGAACCGGCCCTGGCGGAACTGGGCCCAGCCCAGCGAGTCCTGGATGTTGCCGTTGCGGGGCTCGGCCGCATGGGCGCGGGCGATCAGGGCGGCGCCCTCCTCGACCCGCAAGCCCTTGTCCACCCACAGATAGCCTAGGTAGTTGAGCATGTTGGCGTCGTTCGGCGCGGCCTGCAGCGCGGCCCATAGTTCGGCCTCCGCTTCCGGAACGCGGCCCAGCGACTCATAGGCGGCGCCCCGGATGAAACGCACCTGCGCCCCCTGGCTCTCGGTGTTCAGGACCGGCCCGTTCAGGATCGCCAGCGCCTCGTCATAACGCTCCGCCTGCGCCAGCTGCCCGGCCAGCACCAGGGCGATGCGGGGGTCGGACGGCGCGGCGGCGGCGGCGCGACGCAGCTCCTGCACGGCGTCCTCGGGTCGGCCGTCCTCGTCCAGCGAAATGGCCAGCTGGGTGCGGGCGTTGGCGAACAGGACCGGATCCTCTGTTCCGACCTGCGACCAGGCCCGGCGCGCCTGATCGTCCAGCCCGGCGCGAGTCAGCACCTGCGCCAGCCGCGTCTCGCCCTGCGCGTCGCGGTGCAGGTCCAGCGCCAGGCGCAGATAGACGGCGGCGAACTCGTGCCCGCCCTCGGCCGAGGCTTGCGCCGCCGCCGCCGACATCGCCTCGGCCGCGCCTTCTCTCAGGGTGGGCATGGCGGGCGCGCGCCCCCTCGCCTCGACCCGCTCCAGCGCGCGGGCCAGCGCCAGGTCCAGTTCGTTGGCCTTGGCCGCCGCCTCATACAGGGCGCGCGCCTCATCGCGCCGGCCGCGCCGCTCCAGGAACTCGCCGTAGGGGCGGCGGAACACCGGGCCGGTGATGGCGCCCTCGGTCAGGGACTTCAGCTCGGCTTCCGCCTCGTCATAGCGCCGCCGATGCTCCAGCAGCAGGGCGCGGTTCTGGCGCACGAATGCGGTGGTCGCCGGATCGGCGCCTTGCGGCGGCGGAACCAGGGCCCGCTCCCAGTCGC
>JAEYAO010000066.1 GCA_023456105.1 Pseudomonadota bacterium
CTAGGGTCTGGACCCATAAACGGGATTCCCTGATTGGCCGAAGCGTGATTTCCTGCAGTCGGATGCAGGAGAACCGACATGGCTTCGGAGTTCTGGCTGACTGACGCGCAGTTTGAGCGGTTGCGACCGCTGCTGCCGAACAAGCCTCGAGGCGTGGCGCGGGTGGATGA
The DNA here is from genome assembly GCA_023456105.1 of Pseudomonadota bacterium. GTDB lineage: Bacteria > Pseudomonadota > Alphaproteobacteria > Caulobacterales > Caulobacteraceae > Brevundimonas. The sequence continues at coordinate 171 of JAEYAO010000066.1, forward strand.
CCGGCGGGTGATCTCGGGGATCATTCATGTGCTGATCAGCGGCGGCCGCTGGATCGACGCGCCGGCGGTCTATGGACCCAGGAAGACGCTCTACAACCGCTGGGTCCGCTGGGCCAAGGCGGGGGTCTGGCGGCGGGCGTTCGAGGAACTGGCGGCCACCGGCGGGCCGCCCGCCGAGCTGATGCTGGACTCGACCTGGGCCAAGGCACACCGCTCGGCGACGAGCGGAAAAGGGGGGCTTCAGCCAACGGCATAGGTCGCTCGCGCGGCGGGCCGACCACCAAGCTGCACGCCCTGGTCGACGGGCTCGGTCGCCGGGTCGCCTTTGTCATCACCCCGGGCCAGCGCGGCGATGCGCCGGTCGCCGCCGACCTGATCCAGGCCGCGCCCGCCTCAGCCACCCTCGCCGCCGACCGGGCATACGACTCCAACGCGCTCCGCCGTCTGCTGCTGGCCCGAGGAACCCAGCCGGTCATCCCCAACGCCCCTTACCGAAAGCGCCTGCATCCCTTCGACCCGGAGCCCTACAAGCGCAGGAACCTCGTCGAGCGCGCCTTCTGCCGCATCAAGGACTTCCGCCGCGTCGCAACACGTTACGACAAGCTCGCCTGCACCTACATCGCCGCCATAGCCCTCGCCGCCATCATCGCGTGGTGGTTATGAGTCTGGACCCTAGCCGAGCCGTCGCGCAATCAGCGACCTGACCTGACTCACCACCTCATCCGGTCCATCGAGGACGAGGCCCATGTATGTTTCGGCAGTGAGGGTCAGAGGCCCAGCTGAAGACATCCGATACTGCTCACCGACTTCCTGCGAGCCGAACAGCGACCATTTCTGATCCAGTCGCTGAGCCCCAATCTTCCGCAACGCCCATGTTGCGGCGCGGACCACACGTCGATCATGTTCAGGGCTGAGAACCTCTGTCGCCATGAGCCGTCTCCATTCAGGCGACACCGTGGCGCCGCCACCGCCCATTTTACCACCCTTTAGCCGCAGGTCGCCTCCGACCCATCGTTGACCTAGGAAGCTCCTGAACCTACGCGGGGCGCATCAGCACATGGCTGGCCGACAGGGTCTTCGAACTCGATTTCCGCCCAGCCATGGCTGTCCCAGCGTGCGAATAACCTGTCCATTTCGCCCGTTGAAATTGATAGCTGTAGGATAGGATGTCTCACGTCACTCCTGAGCTGTATGCTGATGACCCCATCAGCAATCGTGTAGTCGCCGAACCGCAGTCCCAAGCGGTGCACTTCGCGGAGATATGTACCGTCCGGGCAAAAAAGACCCTGGCCTTCGGCAGGCTGCGGGCCCTGGCGATACCTAAGAATCTTGCCGCTAAATCTGGAAGCGATCTGGCTCGCCGTTAGAGGCACAAGCTCCGCTTCGTCAGGCGCAGGCGGGTAGGCCATGCTCGGAAAAGACAAGTGGCTGCCTAGCTGAAGTGAAGTCGCCAGGAGTAGACTTGGGGCCAACGCCATGATCATTCTTCCTCGGGCCCTATGTATAGCTCTGTTCGCGTTGACCAAAATACTTGATTTGGTCAACGTCCGCTTGCCACCCTCAGCTGAAGTTCGTCACGGCCGCTTCGGGGTCCCGTCGGCTCGGAACAGCAGGCTGCCGTCGCCGTAGGAGTAGAAGCGGTAGCCGGTTGCGACGGCGTGGGCGTAGGCGGCCTTCATCGTGTCCAGGCCGGCGAAGGCGCTGACCAGCATGAACAGGGTCGACTTCGGCAGGTGGAAGTTGGTCAGGAGCACGTCGGCGGCGCGGAAGCGGTAGCCGGGCGTGATGAAGATGGCGGTGTCGCCGTGGAAGCCCCGGACCACGCCGTCTTCGGTCGTGGCGGATTCCAGCAGCCGCAGCGAGGTGGTGCCGACGCAGACGATGCGGCCGCCGGATGCGCGCACGGCGTTCAGGGCGGCGGCGGTGTCGGCTGACACCTCGCCCCATTCGCTGTGCATGCGATGGTCGGCCAGGTCGTCGGCCTTGACCGGCAGAAAGGTGCCGGCGCCCACGTGCAGGGTCACGGCGTGGGTGGAGACGCCCCTGGCCGCGAGGGCGTCCAGCAGGGCGGGGGTGAAGTGCAGGCCGGCGGTGGGGGCGGCGACCGAGCCGTCGTGCTGGGCGAAGACGGTCTGGTAGTCGGAGCGGTCGCGGTCGTCTTCGGGCCGCTTGGCGGCGATGTAGGGCGGCAGGGGCATGACGCCCACGCCTCGGATCGCCTCGTCCAGCGCCGGGCCGGACAAGTCGAACGTCAGCGCGACCAGGCCGTCGTCGCCCTTGGCGGTCACGGCGGCGTCCAGACTTCCCCTCATCCGAGCGGCTTCGCCGCCCACCTTCTCCCCGGAGGGAAGATGAAAGCTTATTCGGTCGCCCGGCTTGATGCGCTTGCCCGGCTTCATGAAGGCGGACCAGGCGTCGGGCGCGTCGCGGTGGTGCAGGGTGGCCTCGACCGGGACGCTCAGGGTCTCGCCGTCGGGGCCGGTGCGATGGCGCACGCCCGACAGGCGGGCGGGGATCACGCGGGTGTCGTTGAAAACCAGGGCGTCGCCGGCCCGCAGGAAGTCGGGCAGGTCGCGGATGGTCCGGTCCTGAAGCGCGCCGTCCCGCACCACCAGAAGGCGGGCGCTGTCGCGCGGTTCGGCGGGGCGAAGGGCGATGCGCTCTTCCGGCAGGTCGAAGTCGAAGTCGGCGGTCCGCATGGGCGCGCTTTAAGACGCTGAGGCGCGGGGTCAAGCGCGCGGAACCAGCTTGGCCGTAACCGGTTTGCGCCTCATGACCGATAGCGGCCTGAAACCGGGCGAGACCTGCTGGCGCATCGAGCGGGCGTCCTGCGCCAGCGTGATCGTCGATGGCGACGACTATTTCCGCCACGCGCGGCAGGCGATGCTGCGGGCGGAAAAGCGAATCCTGCTGATCGGCTGGGACTTCGACGGCGACCTGGACCTGGACCGGAGCGCGCAGGACGTGGAGGGGCCGCGCGAGATCGCCGACTTCTTCTGCTGGCTGACCGCGCGTCGGCCGGAGCTAGAGATCTTCATCCTGCGCTGGGACGTCGGGCTGTTGAAGATGGTGCTGAGGGGCAACGCCCTGGGCGCCCTGATCAAGTGGAGCCGCAACAAACGCATCCACGCCCGGCTGGACGGCCACCACCCGCCGACGGGCTCGCACCACCAGAAGATCGTGGTGATCGACGACCGGCTGGCGTTCTGCGGCGGCATCGACATGTTGGCCGACCGCTGGGACACGCGCGCGCACCGGGACGGCGACGCGGGCCGACGCGACCGCAAGGGCCGGATCGCCAAGCCCTGGCATGATGCGACCACGGCGCTGGCGGGACCGGCGGCGCGGGCGCTGGGGGACCTGTTCCGCGAACGCTGGGCCGCGGCGGGCGGGGCCCCCGTCGGCGAGGCGGAGGTTCAGTCGGAACCCTGGCCGGAGGATCTGGCGGTGCAGTTCACCGATGTGGACGTCGCCATCGCCCGCTCCGCCCCGCTGATGGACGACAGCCCGCCTGCGCGAGATCGAGGCGCTGTATCTGGAGCAGATCGCGGGGGCGAAGCGCTTCATCTATGCGGAAAGCCAGTATTTCGCCTCGCGCCGCATCGCCGAGGCGATGGCTCGGCGGCTGGACGAGCCGGACGGGCCCGAGATCGTGCTGATCAACCCGGTCACCGCCGAGGGCTGGCTGGAGCCGATCGCCATGGACTCGGCGCGGGCGCGGCTGGTGGAGGCGCTGAAACGGCGCGACGTTCACAAACGCTTCGCCGTCTATCATCCGCATACGACGCACGGCGAGCCGATCTACGTCCACGCCAAGATCACGGTGGTGGACGACCTGAACCTGCGGGTCGGATCGTCCAATATGAACAATCGCTCGATGCGGCTGGACACGGAGTGCGACGTGGTGATCGACGCGCGTCTTCCCGCCAACCGGGGGGCCAGGGAAGCCATCCGTGAGACGCGCGAAAGCCTGATGGCCGAGCATCTGGGCGTGGATGCGCAGACGGTGCGGGCGACGGTCGAGGAGACCGGCTCGCTGATCGCCGCCATCGAGCGGCTGCGCGGGCCGGGCAAGACGCTGAAGCCGTACGAGACGCCGGACCTGTCGTCGGTCGAGGCGTGGCTGGCCGAGAACGAGGCGCTGGATCCCGAAGGTCCGGAGGAGATGTTCGAGCCGTTCAGCGGGCGCGGGTTGTTTCGTCGCCTGAGGAAGCCGCCGGGCTGACGAGGCTCGCGCCGTAGCGACGGCGCAGCATGGTCAGCTTGGGCTCGATGTAGGTGCGGCAGAAGGGTCGCTCCGGGTCGGTCGCATAGTAGTTCTGGAACCGCGCGTCGGACGGCTGAAAGGCGCGGAACGGCAGGACCCGGGTGATCAGCGGCTCCTCGAACTCGGGCTGCAAACGGGCCAGCGCCGCCGTGCAGGCATCGGCCTGGACGGCGTCCATGACGTAGAGGGCGCTGCGGTACTTGCCACGCATCGTGTGAGGCGAGGTGCTGGCGTGGGTGCGCAGATGCACCTCGATCAGGACGTCCAGCGGAAGGCGCTTCGCCTCCCAATCGACCAGCACCGCCTCGGACATGGCTTCGTTCGGCGGATCGGAGGTGATGAAGCCCTGCCGTACCCGCTCCACGCCCACCAACGACTGGAACACCGCCTCGGTGCACCAGTGGCACCCGCCGCCGAGACCGAGTTTCCGAAGCGATCGCATCAGAGGCACATGGGCGCGGGCGTCCACGGCGCAAGGCTGCGTCTCGGAACGGGGGCTCAGGCCCGTGTGTTGGTCTCACGAGCCAGCGGAGGCGCGCCATGTTCATCATCCTGGGCGGAACCGGTCATGTCGGTCAGGCGGCGGCGCGCAGGCTGAAGGCGGACGGACATGCGGTCACCGTGGTCACCTCCGATCCAGAGAAGGTCACGGGGATCGAAGGCCAAGGCTGCGTCGCCGCCGTGGCGGATGTCTGCGACGTCGAGGGCCTCCGCGTGGTTCTGCGATCCGGCCGGCGCGCGCTGCTGCTCAACCCGCCCGCGCCGATCAACGGCGACACGGACGCGCGGGAGAGCGCGACCGCCCACGCCATCGTGGAGGCCGCGAGGGGAGTGGGCCTCGAGAAGGTGGTGGCGGCCTCGACATACGGGGCGCGGGCGGGTGAGGCGTGCGGCGACCTGACGGTGCTGTACGATTTTGAACAGGCGTTATCAGCGCTGGGCACGCCGGTCGCGATCAACCGCGCCGCCTACTATTTCAGCAACTTCGACATGCTTGTGGATGCGGTGCGCGAAGGCGGCGTCCTCCTCACGCCGTTCCCGGCCGACCTTCTCCTGCCGATGGTCGCGCCGGAGGATCTGGGCGCCGCGGCCGCCCGGCGGCTGGTCAGCGGCCTGGACGACGTGGGCGTGCGCCACGTCGCCGGACCGGAGCGGCGGACCATGAACGATGTCGCGCGCGCCTTTGCACAGGCGCTGGGGCGGCCTGTGCGGGTCGAGACCCTGCCGCGCGACCGCTGGCTCGAGGACTATCGCAAGCACGGCTTCTCCGATGCGGCGGCGCGGTCCTACGCCTGCATGACGCAGGCGACCATCGACACGGTGGAGCAGGCGCCCGAACCCGACGAGCGGGGTGAGGTCACGCTGGAGAGCTACATCCAGGCCCTGGTCGCGCGCGGGGGCTGAAGCGTTGACCGCGACGGCGTGAAGCGCCAAACCCCGCCGCATGCTTCAGAACCTTGAGACACTCGCGCGCGAGGCCCGGTCGTGGCCGTTCGAGCAGGCCCGCAACCTCCTGGCGCACGTGCTGAAGAAGCGGCTGCCGGAGGCGGAGCGCGCCGAGGCCAGGTCGCTGATCGACGCGGGCAAGGCGGACGAGGCGCTGGCCCGGTTCGAGGCGCTGCGGCGGCCGGTGGTGCTGGAGACCGGCTACGGGCCGTCCGGCCTGCCGCACATGGGCACCTTCGGCGAGGTGGCGCGCACGACCATGGTTCGCAACGCCTTTCGCGCGCTGACGGGGGATCACTGGCCGACGCGGCTGATCGCGTTTTCGGACGACATGGACGGCTTGCGAAAGGTGCCGGAAGGCATCCCGAACCCGGAGATGCTGCGCGAGGACCTGCACAAGCCGCTGACGCAGGTGCGCGATCCGTTCGGCACGCACGACAGCTTCGCCGCCCACAACAATGCGCGTCTGCGGGCGTTTTTGGACAGCTTCGGCTTCGACTACGAGTTCATGAGCTCAACCGAGACCTATCGGTCCGGTCGGTTCGATGGGGCGTTGCTGACGTTGCTGGAGCGGTTCGATGCGGTGCAGGCCATCATGCTGCCGACGCTGGGCGAGGAGCGGCGGGCGACCTATTCGCCGTTCCTGCCGATCAGCCCGGTGACCGGCCATGTGCTGCAGGTGCCGACGCTGGAACGCAACGTCGAGAAAGGCACCATCGTCTTCGTCGATCCCGCCAAGAGCGAAGATGGCGGACGCACCGAGGTTCCGGTGACCGGCGGTCACGTCAAGCTGCAGTGGAAGCCGGACTGGGCCATGCGCTGGACCGCGCTGGACGTCGACTACGAGATGTCGGGCAAGGACCTGATCGAGAGCGTGCGCGAAAGCTCCAAGGTCTGCCGCGCCCTGGGGGGCGTGCCGCCGGAGGGGTTCAACTACGAGCTGTTCCTCGACATCGAGGGCAAGAAGATCTCCAAGTCCAAGGGCAATGGCCTGACCATGGACGACTGGCTGCGCTACGGCACGCCGGAGTCGTTGAGCTGGTACATGTTCCAGTCGCCGAAGTCGGCCAAGAGCCTGCACTTCAACGTCATTCCGCGCGCCACCGACGACTATCTGTCGTTCATCGAAAGCTACAAGACGCAGGAGCCGGCCAAGCGGATCGACAATGCGGTGTGGTCGATCCACGCCGGGTCGCCGCCGGATCACGCCTCGCCTGTGTCCTTCGCCCTGCTGCTGAACCTGGTGGGGGTGGCGAATGCGACGGACAAGGCGGCGCTGTGGGCCTATTTCGCGCGCTATCTGCCGGACGCCACGCCCGAGACCGAGCCGCTGCTGGATCGGCTGATGGGCTATGCGCTGAACTACTACGAGGACTTCGTGAAGCCGACGAAGACCTATCGCGCGCCGGACGAGAAGGAGAAGGCCGCCCTGCTGGACCTGGCCGATCGGCTGGAGGCGCTGCCCGCCGACACGACCGATGGCGAGACGATCCAGAACGAGGTCTATGCGGTCGGCAAGGCGCATGGGTTCGAGCCGCTGCGCGCCTGGTTCGGGGCGTTGTACGAAGTGCTGCTGGGCGCGTCGCAGGGGCCGCGCTTCGGCTCGTTCGCGGCGATCTACGGCCTGGCGCAGACGGTGCGACTGATCCGCGACGGGGCCGAAGGGCGGCTGGCCGACAGCTAAGCAATATGAACAGAAGATAACCGAAAGGCTCCGGGAGCCTTCAGGTTCGATGCGGCATTGTCCGCTCCATCGGCAACACGATGGACAGGAGAAGAGCCATGTCGAAGATCTTCAAGACCGGTTTGGCCACGGCGGCCGCGATGGCCTCACTGGTGACCCTGGCGCCGATGGCGGCGCAGGCACAGGCGAACGGCGTCACCAACTGCGACGCCCCGGGCGGCCGCCAGCGCGCGGGCGCCGCGATCGGCGCGGTGCTGGGCGGCGTGCTGGGCAACCAGGTGGCGCGCAACGAGCGCACGCTGGGCACGGTGGCGGGCGCGGGTCTCGGCGCCGCGGCCGGCTCCTACATCGGCTGCAACCAGCAGCGCACACGGGCGATCGCTCAGGCCAACGCGTCGCAGCTCCGGGCGAATTCGAACCTGCGCATCCGCTCGGGTCCGGGAACGGGTTACCGTCAGGCGGGCAGCCTGTCGGCCGGCCAGCCCTTCACCGCCGTCGCCTCGCAGGGCGACTGGGTGCAGATCGCGGGCGGCGGCTGGGTGAACGCCAACTACGTCTCACGCTACTGATCGGCGACGAGCGACGGGATTTGGGGCCGCCTTCCGAGAGGGGAGCGGCCCTTTCCTTTACTGCGAGACCCAGAGGATGCGGCTCATCCACTCGATCTCGCGCCGGGGCACGACGCGGGGCGGATAGGCCGGATTGATGGAGGACAGGACGACCTGGCGCGCCGTCAGGCTGGTGACTTCCTTGGCCAGCGTCTCGCCGGTGGTCAGGCGAACCACCACCCGGTCGCCGCGCCGCACGTCCGGCCGACCTCGATCCACGATGACCTGATCGCCCTCTCGGTAGACGGGCGACATGGAGTCGCCGGTGATGCGGATGCTGAAGGTGGTGTCGGTGGGGCGGGGCAGTTCGGTCTGCTCCCAGCCTTCTCCGGTCGGCAGGCCCGCGTCGTCGAAGAAGCCGTCCTCGCCGGCCTGGGCCAGGCCCAGCAGCGGCACGGTGTTGGGTGCAGGACGGACATCGTCGGCCAGGGCGGCGAAGTCGGACAGCGACACGCCCGTCGCCTCAAGGATGCGGGTGACGCTCTCGGTCGAGGGCCAGCGGGGGCGCGGCGGATCGCCAGGGCCGAACCGCTTTGACGGATTGAAGCTGGTGGCGTCCAGACCCGCGCGGCGGGCCAGGCCCGAAGCGGTCATGCCCTGACGCGCGGCGAGCCGATCAACGGCCTTCCAGAGTTGGGCATGGGACAGGGGCATGGCGCAGCATCCGGCGGTGATTCGTCGAATCTAGCGGTGCGGGATAGGAATATCCACCTAACTATGCACTTTACAAACCGTGCAAGAGGAATATTCCGATGGCTGACAGGCCGGCACTAACTGAGGTTGCAGAAAGCGAACAAGCCAGTGCGCTAGGCTTCGCGAGCGTCGAGAAATTCCTCGAAGCGCGTGACCGTCTGCGCCACGGCCTTGCTCATATTCAGAAGTGTTGGGAAGAGGGGCTGGCCCTCAATAATGCCGGGCTCATTGAGAAATATCTCAGCGGTCGGTTCGCCATAACGCTCTACTTTGATGCCTCCGGCATCGGAGCGCATGAGGCCCTGAGAGCCGCCTGGGCCGATAGAGACTGTCGCGCGCCCAATGCTGTTGTTGTTCTTATCTCGAACGTTGAACAGGGTGATGGTCTGGGGGACGAGGACGGGGATCAGCAGTCTGTGTTTGTCACGGACGTCGAGCTTGTTGAGGGGCCACAGAAGTCCGTCCGCAGCTTTGTAAGGGCGTATCTCATCGATGATGAAGGCTGCGATGCCGGGAATGGCCGTCTCTACGGCGGCGTAGCGGCCTTTGCGACTACCTCGTCCACACCCGGCGCAGGGCTCGCCGCGCTCGACACTAAAGGCCGATACAAGTTCCTCCCGCGTTTCCCCCATAGGGAACGTGAGTCGGGTGTCCTTCCAGTGCAATACCTCGCTGACTACGTAATCGAGAACGGAACGGAGATTGTGCACCGCGTCACCGAGCGTCAGGACCATCTCCGCTGGCAGAGGATCGACCGAGACAATGCGGATTTCTTGGCCGCCCTCAGGGTGGTCTTGAATGACCACTTTGCAGAAATCCGTTTTGCAGTAGGCATCCCAGATGGCCTGAAGCTGGCCAATGTGATGGTCGGCCCATACTAGCTTTAGGCGGGCCTGTTGAAATCGAGTAGGCTGTTTGGCCATGAAATCAGATCCCCGAACCGACCCCATAGCGGAGCGCCGCGACGAAGTGCTCAAGCGGATGCTGAACACGCCGCCGCAGCCTAGGCCGAGTCCGAAGAAGGGGAAGAAGGCTTCTTCACGCGCTTCCGGCGCAGACGCGCCAAGCGCAAAGCCTGAAACCTAAACGTAGGCTTCGTCAGTCCGCCGATAGGTCAGGCGCTTCCCGACAGTGCCAAGGATGGCCATGTCGGTGCGCTGAGTGTCGTTGTAGCCGAGGGCGGCGCGGGTGTTGTGGCGGAAGCCAAACTCGGTGACGTAGCGGTTCAGGTGCTTCTCAGAGCAGTGCTGATAGACGCCCTTCATGCCCTTCTTGAACACACCGAAGAAGCCTTCCGCGCTGTTGGTGTTCACATCGCCACGGGCATATTCGCCAGCGGAGTGCTTCACGGTCTCATGCGAGGCGAACAGGTCAGCGGCGCCCTTGTAGAGGTTGCTTTCGTCGGTATGCAGACGGCTCGCCGGATGGACGTTTTCGATCACCAGGCGCTGGACGGTGGCCTTGTCGGCAACGGCGACGTGAAAGACCTTGGCCTTGCCGCCGCGCTCGACCAGAGCGACGACCGGGCGGCTGTTGCGGGGCTTCTTGCGCTTGAGGAAGGGCGTTCCGTTCGTGCGGAGCGTCGGGCTGATAGCGGGCTTGCCGTAGTAGGTTTCGTCGGCCTCAACGACCTTACCCTCGCCGCCTAGCTGGTCGGTGTCCGTGTCGGTCATGGCCTCGCGGATGCGGTGCGCCATGAACCACGCCGTGCGGTAGGAGCCGAGCGCGAGTTCGCGTTGCAGCTGGAGGGCGCTGATACCCTTCTTGCTGGCGCACATCAGGTGCATGGCCAGCAGCCACTTGTTCAGGGGAACCTTGGAGTCCTCGTAGACGGTGCCGATGGTGGCCGTGAACTGGGCGCTACAGGCGTTGCACTTGTAGAGGCCAGCGCGGTGCGCCTTGCCCTTGAGCAGGGTCGATTGATCATCACCGACCACGCCGCAATGCGGGCAGGTCCGACCCTCCGGCCAGCGCACCTTTTCGAAGTGAGCGCGAGCGGCGTCTTCGTCGTGGAAGATCGGGTCGGAGAGAGTTGCCTTGGCCATGCCTCAACCTACCAGAACGGCTCGGTTTGTAAAGTGCATAGTTAGGAATATCCACCTATTCGAAGCCGGCCGCCTTGCGCTCCTGCCATGCGATCACCGTGCCGACGACGATGCAGGCCAGAACGCCGTAGCCGGCGAGATTGAGCACGGTGTAGAGCGAGGCGATGGGCGTACGGAGATCGATCATGTTCATGATGTGGCTCATCACGGACAGAAGCTGAAAAGCAGCGGCCCAGACGGGCCACACCGCGCGAGATCGCCACGCCATGCCCGCAAAGATGATCGCCATGATCGTGTCTAAGACAAAGAGACCAATCTGAGGTTCGTAGAGTTCACCGTCCTGCTGGACGAGGATCGATGCAAACCAACCAAGCAAAATCGCTCCTGCTCCAAATCGCTCCAAGTCTTCGCCTTTCAAGAAGGCGAACAGACAGCACAAAACCACGACGACGCCGCCGATCTGCGCGTAAAGGGTGTCCAACATGAAATCGCCCTCGCGTCTGACAGAACGCGAGGGCGATCTTGAGATGAATCGCAACCGGCGGAAATGGCCGATCGCGATCGTTACGGCGAATTTAGCCGACGGCGCGCAGGCCGCGCGTTTGGTCGCGGGGCTTGGGGTCGAGCCAGTCGTCGGGCTTGTTGATCGGGCCGACATTGTAGGTTCCCCAGCCGAGGCGGCGGTGATCCTTTTGCATCTCGGCGTGGCAGGCAATGATGGCTTCGCGCGCGGCGCCGAGTTGGGCGATGGTTTCCATGGCCCGGGCCTGCGCCGCCGTGGCCGAGACCGGCGACAGCGACAGGGCGGCGCGGGCGCCGATCATCGACTGCACAAGGGCCGTCGCCTGGGTGATGGCCGCATCGACGGCCTGTTCCGTAGCATGCAGATCGCCGGCGACGCTGGCGACGACTTCAACCCGATCCATGTTAGCCCTCCAAGGTGGATATGGTAAACGAAGGGTTAACATAGGTCGTCGCGTTGCGGTAGAGGTTTGTTCACCTTGTTTGCGCGCGGGGCTTTACTTGGGCGGGGCCGGCGTTCCTGCCAGCGGGGCGCGTGGAGGCCCTAGCTGTCTTCCGCCAGAAGGAAGTGGGCGGTCAGGGAGGCGATCGGCTGGCCGCGCTCCTCCTGCCAGGCTTCGGCCAGCACATGGGCGACGCGGCGGCCGGCGCGGCTGATCCGGGCGCGCGCAAAGACGTCCTGAGGGCGGCCGGTCCGCAGATAGGCCACGGTGACGTTGATGGGGCGGGGCAGGCGGGCGGCGGGAAACGCCAGGGCCACCTGGGCGATGGCGGTCATCTCCAGCAAGGCCGCGGTCGAGCCGCCGTGCAGGGCGGGAATCATGGGGTTGCCGATCAGCTGGTCGCGGAACGGCATGGTGACCGTGATCTCGTCCCCGCTGACCAGGGTGCGCAGGTCGAGAAAGCGGGCGTAGGGCAGGCGGTCCAGCAGGGGCTCTGTCACTGTTCGGCCTCGCGCGCGGCGAGGATGGCGGCGCGGCGGGCGGCCCGGTCCTCGTTGACGACATAGGCGGCCTGGGCTGCGGCCACCGGATCGGACGGATCGTCCTCGAACGCCCAGGCGCGCACAAAGGCGACGGACGGCGTCAGGCGAAAGCAGGAGCCCTTGGCCAGCAGGTCTCGGCCGGGCAAGGCCGCGCGCATGTAGTCGACGCGGAGGTCCAGGGTGGCGATGGGACGGAAGGCTTCGAGTTTGACCCACACCGACAGGCCGCCGACGTGGTCCAGCATGGTGGTCACCAGCCCGCCCGCGAGGACGCCGGTGTCGGGGTCGCCGACCAGATCCGCACGATAGGGCACGCGGATGGACACGCCCTCGTCATCCAGCCCTTCGTAGACGAAGCCCAGGGCATGGGTGTGCGCCGAACCGGCGGCGAGCTGGGGCAGGATGGTGGAAAGAAAACCGTCGACCATGCTCCGTCTTATGGCGACGGCGCCGCTTGGCGTCGAGTGCGTTAGAGGATCATGATCCGTCCCGAAGACCTGCTGCACCCCACGCCGGCCGGCCTTTATTGCCCGCCGGGGGACTTCTATGTCGATCCGGTGCGGCCGGTGGATCGGGCGGTGGTGACGCATGGCCATTCAGACCATGCGCGGGCCGGTCACGGCGCGGTGCTGGCGACGCCGCAGACGTTGGCGATCATGGCCGAACGCTATGGCGAGGACTTCACCGGCCGGCGCCAGCCTGCGGCCTATGGCGAGGCGACCTCCATCAACGGTGTGGAGGTGCGGTTGCACCCGGCGGGGCACGTGCTGGGCTCGGCGCAGGCGGAGGTGCGCTGGCGCGGCCTGACCATCGTGGTGTCCGGCGACTACAAGCGCAGGCGCGATCCGACATGCGCGGGGTTCGAGCCCGTCCCGTGCCATGTCTTCATCTCGGAGGCGACCTTTGGGCTGCCGGTGTTCCGCCATCCGCCGGCGGAGGCGGAGGTGGCGCGGCTGGTGAAGTCGCTGGGGCAGTTCCCGGAGCGGGCGCATCTGGTCGGGGCCTATGCGCTGGGCAAGGCGCAGCGGATCATCGCCCATCTGCGCGAAGCCGGTTGGGAGCGACCGATCTATGTGCACGGCGCGCTGGAGAGGCTGAACGCCCTGTATGAGCGCGAGGGCGTGGCCCTGGGGCCGATCCTGCCGACGCGCGATCTGCCGAAAGGCTCGCTGGGCGGAGAGGTGGCCATTGCGCCGCCGTCGGCGATCCAGGATCGCTGGGCCCGCCGCTTCGCCGAGCCGGTGGCGGCGTTCGCATCGGGCTGGATGGGGGTGCGGGCCAGGGCGCGGCAGAAGGGCGTCGAGCTGCCGCTGGTGGTGTCGGACCACGCCGACTGGGACGAGCTGACCGCCACCTTCCGCGAGGTGGCGCCCGAAGAGATCTGGATCACCCACGGCCGCGAGGAAGGGCTGTGCCGCTGGGCCGAGCTCCACGGCATGAAGGCACGGGCGCTGAGGCTGGTCGGCTATGACGAGGAGGACGACGAGAGCCTGGAGGTCCGGCCGGACTAGCGGTCAGGCGACGGCGCGGCCCGGTTGCGCCTGCGAACCGGCCTGACCGGCCGCCATGGCGGCGTTCATCGCCATGCGCAGGCGCTCGGGCTTGATCGGCTTTTCCACCACCGCGGCCATGCCGATGGACAGATAGCGACGGGCGTCTTCCGGATCGGCGTTGGCGGTCAGGGCGACGATGGGCACCAAGCCGACCGGCGGCGCCAGGGCCCGAATGGCCTGGGTGGCCTGGACGCCGTCCATGCGCGGCATTTTGATGTCCATCAGCACCATGTCGAACGGCCGTTCCTGCACGGCGGAGAGGGCCTCCAGTCCGTCCTCGGCCAGTTCGGAGGTGCAGCCGAACATCTCGCACAGGGCCTGGGCCACCACGCGGTTGGTGGCGTTGTCGTCGACGATCAGCACGTGCGGGCTGGACTGCAGGTCCAGCTCGGTCAGGTCGGAGACGTTCGACGGCGCGGCCTCTTCGATGTGAACGCGTTCGGCGTCCAGTTCGAAGGCGAAGGTCGCGCCGCTGCCGGCGTTGTTCTCGGCCCAGATGCGTCCGCCCATGCGCTCGGTGATCTGGCGGCAGATGGACAGGCCAAGACCGGCGCCGTCGGGGCCTGAGCCGTGCACGAAGGGTTCGAAGATGACGTCGACGCGATCGGCGTCCAGGCCCGGCCCGTTGTCGCGCACGCGGCCTTCCATGCGGATCCGGCCGTCGTGAGCCGTGGCGCGCAGGCTGGCCTCGACCACGCCGTTGCGCGCGAACTTCAGCGCATTGGAAATCAGGTTGTTGAACACCTGTTTGACGCGGACATCGTCGATCTCGGCCGACAGCTCGGTGTCGCCTTCGTAGCCGACCAGCAGGGTCACGCCGTCCTGCGAGGCGCGGGGCTCCCACAGGGCCTGGATGTCGTCCATGAGGGCGCGCAGCGGCGTGGGACGTGGCGAAAGCTCGAGCTCGCCGGCCTCGGCCTTGGACAGATCCAGGGCGTCCTGAAGGATGCGAAGCAGGGTTTCGGACGAGTCCACGATGGTCTGGACGTGCGCCTGGGCGGCGTCGTTCAGCGGCTGGCGGCGCAGCAGCTCGGCCACGGCCAGCACGCCGTTCATGGGCGTGCGGAGCTCATGGCTCATGATCGCCAGGAACTGGCTCTTGGCCCGCGCGGCGGTCAGGGCCTGGGTGCGGACGTCGGTCAGCACGACCGCCTGTTCGGCGATCTCGCGGCTCTGGCGATTGTGCCGATCGTTGATGGCGCGCAGCAGGGTGGCGGCGGTTCCGACACCGTCATAGAGACCGTTTCGGGTGACGATGAAGCCCCGGAACAGGTCGGACGACCCCCCCTTCAGCAGGATGTCGCAGAAATCGTCCGTCTCCAGACCCGCTTCCACCACCACCGGCTCTGCGTCCATAACGTGGATTATCGAGCGGCCGCTGTAGAGCGCCTGGCCGAAGGGGCTGGCCATCTTCAGAAGAAAAGCCGTCCGCTCGATCAGTCCGACGGGACGGCCGTTGTCGACGATCGGCAGAACCAGGGTGTCCGGCTCGCGCGCGAAACGCGCGAAGACCTCGGCGCCGGATGCGCCCGGTGTCACCGGTTCGGGCCGTTCAACTAGGGTCTCAATGGTCGGCATACTGGCCGGGGACTCCGTTACGAGCCTCGGTTCTGCCCGACAACGATTTGCAGAAGGGTTAATCCCTTCGCCTTTGACAGGCCGCCGCCGCTTTTGCGCCGGCTTTCCATGTCGTGTATGCGATTGACCCGCCGCCTCCATCGGCTCCATCTCTTTCGCATGCGCGCGGCCGTGGCCGACCGCAGGTTTGTCATGAGCGATACCCAGACCTCGACCTCCGCACTTGTGCTGTTTTCCGGCGGGCAGGACAGCGCCACCTGCCTGGCCTGGGCGCTGGAGCGGTTCGACCGGGTGGAGACGGTCGGCTTCGACTACGGCCAGCGGCATGTGGTCGAGATGCAGGCGCGCCAGGCCGTGCGCGAAGGCATGCGGGCCGCCCTGCCGGCGCTCGCCGCACGGCTGGGCGACGACCATGTGGTGGACCTGACAGGCTATGGTCGCATCGCCGAAAGCGCGCTGACGGCCGACCGCAAGATCGAGATGGACGCGCGCGGCCTGCCGACGACATTCGTGCCCGGGCGCAACCTGATCTTTTTGGTCGCGGCGGCGGCGCTGGCGGACCGGCGAGGGTTGGAGGTGCTGGTCGGAGGCATGTGCGAGACGGACTATTCCGGCTATCCGGATTGTCGGCACGAGACGATGCAGGCGATGGCCCGGGCGCTGTCGCTGGGGCTGGACAAGCCTGTCGCCATCGAAACGCCGCTGATGTGGCTGACGAAGGCGCAGACCTGGGCGCTGGCCGACCGGATCGGCGGCAAGGCGCTGGTCGAGCTTATCGTCGAGGACAGCCACACCTGCTACCTGGGCGACCGCACGCACCGGCGCGCCTGGGGTTACGGCTGCGGCGAGTGCCCGGCCTGCGAGCTGCGCGCGGCCGGCTATTCGGAATGGGCGTCGGCGTGACCTATTCGGCCAAGGAAGTGTTCCTGACGGTGCAGGGCGAGGGCGGGCAGGCGGGGCGGCCGGCCGTGTTCCTGCGTTTCGCCGGCTGCAACCTGTGGAGCGGGCGCGAGCAGGACCGGGCGGGGGCCGTCTGCACCTTCTGCGATACCGACTTCGTAGGCGTGGACGGCGACGGGGGCGGCAAGTTCGCCACGGCTGACGGTCTGGCCGACCATGTCGCGTCCAAGTGGCGGGGCAGGGAGGGCGATCCCCGGCTGGTGGTCTGCACGGGAGGCGAGCCGCTGCTGCAGCTGGACGGGCCGCTGATCGATGCGCTGCACGCGCGCGGCTTCGAGATCGCCATCGAGTCCAACGGCACGCTGGAGGCGCCCGACGGGATCGACTGGATCTGCGTCAGCCCGAAGGCGTCGGCGCCGGTGGTGCAGACGCGCGGCCAGGAGCTGAAACTGGTCTATCCCCAGGCACAGGCCATGCCCGAGCGGTTCGAGCATCTGCCGTTCGAGCGCTTCTGGCTGCAGCCCATGGACGGGCCGGACCAGGCGGCCAACACCGCCGCCGCGCTCGAATACTGCCTGACCCATCCCCAGTGGCGCCTCAGCGTCCAGACCCACAAGTACATCGGCGTGCGTTGATGCCCTTTTTCGAGATCACCAAACAGGCGACGTTCGACGCCGCGCATCACTTTCCGGACGAGCCGGAAGGCAGCATCTATCGGCGGCTGCACGGCCATTCCTTCACCGTCGAGGCCACGGTGCGCTCGGAGACTCTGGACGCCGAGCACGCCTGGGTGGCGGACCTGGGGGCGCTGGATCGGGCGCTCAGGGCGGCGGCCGAAGAGCTGGATCACGGCCTGCTGAACGAGCATCCGGGGCTGGAGCTGCCAAGCCTGGAGAACCTCTGCCTCTGGTTCGTGCGCCGGCTGCAGCCGGCCTGGCCGGGGCTGGCGCGCATCCAGGTGGCGCGGCCGACCATCAACGAGCGGTGCGTGCTGACGCTGTGAGGGTGCGGCCCTACCTGCCCACGGACGCCGAGCCGCTCAGCCGCCTCTACGCACGGTCGATCCAGGCGCATGCGGCGAGCGACTATTCGCATGAACAGCGCGCCGCCTGGGCGCGCCTGGCGCCGTCCGCCGAGCGGCTGGAGGCGCTGATGGCGGACGGGCGTCGGCGCTTCGTCGCCGTTGAGGGCGAGACGGTCGTCGGCTTCCTCGATCTGGAGGCGAACGGCCACATCCACCTTCTTTACAAGGCTCCTGAAGCCGAGCGGGGCGTGGCCGCAAGCCTGCTCCAGGCCGCCGAGGGCGCCTGCGCGCGCGAAGGCGTCTCGCGTCTGTTCGCCGAAGCGAGCGAGCCCGCGCGGCGCTTCCTAGAGCGACATGGCTTCACCACTCTTCAGCGTCGCGACCTGGAGGTGGAGGGCGTCGCCATCCACAACTACGCCGTCGAAAAGCGGCTCGAGGGGAAGGACGTTTAGGCGCGGTCGAGCAGGGAACGGCGTCAGCAGCGCTTGCCCTGGCGTTGACGCTGCTCGCAGCGGCGCTGCTCGCGTTCCCATTCGCGCTGTTCGCGTTCGCGGCGCAGCCGGGTTTCCTCGTCCGAGGTGGTGACGGCGTCGACGCCCGCGCCGACCACCGAGCCGGCGGCCTTGGCCGTGCCGCCGACCACGGCCGCCGTGCCTCCGACGACCGCGCCCACGAGACAGCCCTGAAGCATCAGGGCCGATCCGAGGACAAGCGCCAGGGCGGCGGCGCGGCGAGGCAGGCGAGCGGTCATGGCGGCGTCTCCGGGTGACGGATGCAGCCTGCCCGCATAATGGTGAACGGAGGCTGACTTCGGGCGAACGCGGTCCTACAGCGGCGTCAGTTCGGCCCGGTCGGCGCCGTGGACCGCTCGCAGACGCCACTCCCGGCCATGGATGTGGAGCACATCGACCTCGATGGCCTCCCATCCCCGCGGCAGGACCACGGGGCGCACGGGCCAGCGTTCGGGCGGGCCGTCGTCGATCCGCAGCGCCGGCAGTCCAAACAGGAGGCCGGTCAGGAAACCGCCCGTATTGGCCACGAACGGCCCGGCCGCCGGCCCCTCCATCTTGTCGAGCCGATACTCCAGCGTCTGTTCGAAGCGGCCGTGCATGTAGGCGCCGTAGCCCTCGTGCATCAGCTTCAGCGACAGGTCGCGGTCACCGAGCCAGGCCGCCCACGTCCCGTAAAGCGCCGCCAGCATGGGGGAGCCAACATAGTCCTCCCACTGATCCAGATAGAAGCGAAGGGTCGCTTCTTGTGTCTGGGGATCCAACGGCGACCAGTAGGGAAAGATCGCCATCAGCGGAGAGGGGGTGGCGCCCTTCTCCTCGCCCCTGCGGTAGCCGATGTGGGAGGCGATGGCGCCGTCCGCGCGGATCGGCGGGCTGATGGCGTCGGCGGCTTCGAGCCATGCGGAAGGCGCGGGCAGATCCAGCCGTTCGGCCGCGCCCTGCGCCGCCTGCAGCATCAGCCGGCCGCTCATCAGGGTCAGGGCGTCGTCGTCCACCGTGGTCTCGCGCTCGGCCGGGCCGCCGATGTCGCGCAGATGGCGGGAGCCGTCAGGATCGGTTTCTAGCCGGGCGGTCAGCCAGTCGGCCACGCCCGA
This sequence comes from Pseudomonadota bacterium, assembly GCA_023456105.1. Taxonomy (GTDB): domain Bacteria; phylum Pseudomonadota; class Alphaproteobacteria; order Caulobacterales; family Caulobacteraceae; genus Brevundimonas. The sequence continues at coordinate 19,082 of JAEYAO010000066.1, forward strand.
GAGCACCGGCCAGGCCTGGTCGCGCAGGAAGCGGCCGTCGCCCGTCGCCTTGGCGTGGAAGTCGAAGGCGCGCGCGACATGCATGTTGATGTGCAACTCGCGAAAGAGGGCGTCGCCGCCGCCGGGCGTCGCCTCCTGTCCCGACGAAGGCGCGGCCTCCCACGGGAACTGAAGCCCGGGAAGTCCCATCAGCCGGGCGTTGTCTCGGGCGGCGTTGAGCCCACGGGTGCGGAAATCCAGCAGGGCCCTGGCCGCTCCCGGCTGCACGACGCTCAGCACCGGCGTGGCGAAGGCGTCGATGTCCCACATCACATGCCCGAAATAGTAGTGGTAGTCCGGCCAGGCCGCGAGGCCGAAGATCGAGGTGGAGGAGGGCGAGGACGGGTGGGTCGAAGCGTTCAGGTAGAACAGGGCGGCGTCGGCCAGAGCCTGCCAGCGGACATCGGCGCCGACCAGGCGGATGCGGCTGCGCCACAGGCGGGCCCAGCATCGCCGGTTGTCGGCGCGCAGGCGTTCGAAGCCCAGATGCTTCGCCTGCGCGCACAGGCGCGTGGCGTGGAGGTGCGGCTGGGCGTGCAGTTGGCTGGGAACAAGAGCGACGATCTGCGTCAGGACCACCGAGCGGCCGGCGTCGATGGACAGCGCGTATTCCGTCATCAGCGGGCCGGTGCGGTTCCACTGGTCGACGGACCGTTCGGCGCCTTCAGGCGCTTGGGTGAGGTAGGCGACGCCGCAGCGCGACAGATCGCCGTCGCCCGCCCACAGCAGAGCGCCGTCGCAGACGGGGGTTGCTTCTCCCGGCGTGTCGGTGAGCCGCTGCACCAGGCGGCCCCGCGCCCAATGCGGATCGATGCGAGCGCGCCAGCTCAGACGACATGCGGCGGAGGCGGTGACGCGCAGCTGCTGGCAGACAAGGGCGGGCTGGTCGCGCGAGCAGAAGGTCAGAATTTCGACATCGAGCCTGACATCGCCGGCGGTGTAGGTGATCCGGGTGGTCAGCTCGCCGCTTTCGAAATCCAGAGCCTGATCGACAGGCTGGAAGCCGGACGGATTGTCGCTGAGCCAGACGCCGTCGACGCCGAGATCGCCGGCCAGCGGGTAGGGAGCGGGGCACAGGCCCTCGACGAGGCGTTCGGGGTGCTCGCCCGAGAACCCGGAGACGATGCACATGCCGGCTTCCAGCGGGTTCTCGCGCACCCGAAGCCCGATCATGCCGTTGGACAGGTAGGCGGGAAGGTCGGAGCCGCGTGGACCAACGGCCGGCGGCGGGCTGATGGGGCGATGGGGATCGGCGGGCGGCATGCCGGATGAAATCACAGGCCGGCGACGCGGTTCCGCCCCGGCCAGCCGTCAGTCGGCAACCGCGCTCGTCGTCGTGATGAAGCCGCCGCCCAGCAGGCGGTCGGGATCGGCCGGGTCGTAGAGGGCGCAGGCCTGGCCCGGCGCGACGCCTTCCTCGCCTTCGTCGAACACGACCGACACCGCGCCGTTCATGAGCGACAGGCGTGCGGGCGAGGGTTGGCGGGTCGAGCGTACGCGCGCGAGGACCGGCAGGCCGACGCCGGCTGCGGCCGCGATGGAGGGCTGGTCGCCCAGCCAGTTTGTCTCCTCGAGCGTGAGGCTGGCGGTCAGCAGGGCCTCGCGCGGGCCGACCACGACGCGCCGCGCCTCGGGCTCCAGCCGCACCACGAACAGGGGTTCGCCCACGGCGACGTTCAGACCCCGGCGCTGGCCAATGGTGTAGTCGGTGATGCCGCCGTGACGGCCGAGCACGCGGCCGTCCATGTGCACGATCTCGCCGCCCTCGCGCCCCTGCGGCCGCAGCCGGTCGATCAGGGTGCGGTAGTCGCCGGAGGGGACGAAGCAGATGTCCTGGCTGTCCGGCTTGGCGGCGATCCGCAGGCCGAGTTCTGCCGCGACGCCCCGCACCTGGGGCTTCTCCAGATCGGCCAGGGGAAAGCGCAGATAGTCCAGCTGATCCGGCGTGGTGGCGAACAGGAAGTAGGACTGGTCGCGGGAGTGGTCGATCGCCTTGCGCATCTGGCTGCGGCCCTCCGGACCCACGGCGCGCCGGACATAGTGGCCGGTGGCCATGGCCTCGGCGCCCAGATCGCGCGCGACGTCCAGCAGATCCCTGAACTTCACCGTCTGATTGCAGCGGATGCAGGGAACCGGCGTCTGGCCTTTCAGATAGCTGTCGGCGAACTGGTCGATGACGGCGTCGCGGAAGCGGCTTTCGTAATCCAGCACATAGTGGGGGATGCCGATGGTTTCGGCCGCCAGACGGGCGTCGTGGATGTCCTGACCGGCGCAGCAGGCGCCCTTCTTCTTCAGCGCCGCGCCGTGGTCATAGAGCTGCAGCGTGACGCCGACGACGTCGTAGCCGGCCTTGTGCAGCAGGGCGGCGACCACGGTGGAGTCCACGCCGCCCGACATGGCGGCGACCACGCGGCTGCCGAGCGGCAGGCCCACCGCCGCGCGCGCCTGTTCGATCGCCGTGTCCATGTCGGCCCGAGAGGACATGGGGGCTATGGTCGGCACGGGGCAAAGCGGCTCTGCGAGCGTCATGGCCGCCATATAGGCCGATCGCCGGCGGTTTTCGAGCCGCCGGCGTCCACGGCCGTTTAGCGCGCGCCGTTCAGCGTGTTGAACACCTCGGCGTACTGGCCGCGGCTCTCCGCGCCCGACAGGAACTTAACCCGCTCGACCAGCACCTCGTCACGCCCGGCTTCGAACAGGGCGAGGCTTTCGGCGGTGAAGTCCGCCAGGGGCATGGAGTTGGGGTCCTCGGCATGGCCGGGCATCAGGTCGGTGGCGACGGCGGGCGGGGCCCATTCGATCACGCGGACGTTGGTGTCCTTCAGTTGATGGCGCAGCGACTGGCTCCAGGAATGGATCGCCGCCTTGGTGGCGCTGTAGGTCGGGGTGGCCGCAAGCGGCACGAACGCCAGACCCGAAGACACCGTGACGATGCTGGCCGAGGGCTTGGTCATGAGATGCGGCAGCAGGGCGGCCGTCAGGCGGATCGGTCCCAGGAGGTTGGCGGCGATCGTGTCTTCCACCACGCCGAGGTCGAAGGCGCCGGCCGACACGTCCTCGGTCTTCATGATCCCGGCGTTGTGAACCACGGCGTTCAGGTCGGGATGGGCGGCGATGATCCGCTCGGCAAAAGCGGTGATGTCGGCGGCGTCGGCGACGTCGAGGACCGCATAGGCCATGCCGGGGTTGGCGGCGGCGACCTCGGCCAGGGCGGCCTCGCGGCGGCCGGCGATGATGACCTTTGCGCCTCGGGCGTGAACCGCCTCTGCGAAGGCCCGGCCGATGCCGGAGCCGCCGCCGGTGATCAGGATGGTGTCTTCAGCGATGTTCATGGTGCGCCTCCTGCGGCTTGCCTGCGATCTCGGAGGAGATAGAAGAGGCGCTGGCGATCAGAAAGCAGGCACCGGATCGTGAGGTACTTACCAAAAGGGAAGAAATGGCGATGACGGCCCTTCAGCCTGTGCGCGCACTCGAATATCCGCCGGTCGATCCTCGCGTCGAGGCGCTGGTCAACGAGGTGATCGGGCGGGTCGCGGACAAATGGACCATGATCGTTCTGGACGTCCTGGCCGAGAACGGGGAGCTGCGCTTCACCCGCATCGCCGCCCTGTCCGGCGGCGTCAGCCAGAAGATGCTGACCCAGACGCTGCGTCAGATGGAGCGCGACGGGCTGGTGGTGCGCACCGTTCACGCGGTGATCCCGCCCAAGGTCGAGTATCGCCTGACCGACCTGGGCTTCAGCCTGGCCGAGGCCTTTTGCGGGGTATGGACCTGGGCCGAGACGCATCTCGACCGCATCGAGGCCGCCCGGCAGGCGTTCGACGCCGCGCGAGCGAGCGCCCGCTGAGAAACGAAAACGGCCGCCTCCCTCACCGGAAGCGGCCGTGTGATCGATGGCGCTGGGCCGTTTAGGAGCGGTAGCTCTGGATCCGCGTGGTGCGCAGGCCCTGCATGCCCCATTTGTCGATGGCCTTCTGCCAGGCGACGAATTCCTCGGCCGTGAGGCGGTAACGCGAGAGGGCGTCCTCCAGGCTGATCAGGCCCCCGCGCACGGCGGCGACCACCTCGGCCTTGCGTCGGATGACCCATCGGTCCGTGTTGGCCGGAGGCAGGTCGGCAAGGGTCAGGGCCGAGCCCGTCGGTCCCACCACGTATTGTTCGCCTTTGCTGTTCAGGCGTCGCTCTTGCAACATGGGCTTATGCCTCTTCCACCACCGTACTGCGGTGAAGGTAGGACCTCGCGGCTAAAGGCCGTTTAAGCGGCGTGGTGAAGGAAGGAATAATCCGTCCCCGCACGTTAACGTCCGCGAAGTCCCTTTTTGAGCAACGATTCATTTAGACTAACGATGACTTAGCGAAAGATCAGCGTTTGATGCTGATCAGCTCGGCCAACATTTCGTCGGCCGTGGTGATGATCTTGGATGACGCCGAATAGGCCCGCTGGGTGGTGATCAGGCCGGTGAACTCGCTGGACAGGTCGACGGTCGACGCTTCCAGCTGCGACGAGCCCAGGATGCCCGCGCCGCCCGTGCCGGCCGTTTTCAGATTGTAGGCGCCGGACTGCTGGCTGACGCGATAGGCGTTGCCGTTGACCTGGCTGAGGCTGTCGGGGCTGGGGAAGGTGGCGATGGCCACCTGGGCGATCTGGCGGGTGACGCCGTTGTCGAAGATGGCGGTGACAAAGCCGCTCTCGTCGATCTGCACCTCGGTCAGGCTGCCGAAGTTGGTGCCGTTGGTCTGGACCGCCTGGACGACGGAGGCGCTGTCGTACTGCGTCAGGCCGCCCGCCGCATTGGTCAGGTCGAAGGCGATGGACTGGTCGCCGATGCCAAGGCCCGTCGCCCACGACACGGCGCCCGCCGCCGGGGCCGCGTCGGAGGCGCCGAAGCTCAGAGTCGCATTGGCGGGATCGGCGAACAGGGCGTTGGCCATCCCCGCCATGGCGGCCGTGTCCAGGCGGCCGTCCTGGGTGAAGGCGACCATGCCGGTCTTGATCTGGCCGTCGCTGAGGCCGGCGCCCGTCTGGACGCTGTCGGCGGGCACGGCGCGCACTTCGGCGTACCACTGGTTGGGCGTGGTGCTCTTCAGGAAGGAGATGGCGACCGTGCGCTGTCCGCCCTTGGAGTCCGAGATCGGCACCGTAATCTCGAAGTCCGGCTTCACGCCCGTGCCGGCGTCCGGATCGTACATGGCCATCGAGTTGGTGGCGGCGTTGTAGGCGTTAGGGCCGGGCACGGCGAGGGCGGCGTCGCGCGCCTCGGCCGATATCGCCTGGCTGGACTTCAGGTTGGCGTTCAACTGGACGCGGCTGGTGGCCTCGGCCGTGCCGCCGACCGAGCCGACGTTGATGGTGGACAACCGGTTCAGGTCCGACGGATCGGTGGTGATGACCCCATAGGCGTCGACGGGCCAGCCCTGCAGATACAGCCCGGCGGTGTTCTTCAGATAGCCGAACTCATCGACCTTGAAAGAGCCGGCGCGGGTGAACAGGCGGGCGTCGGTGGGAGTCAGGCCCTCGGCCTTCTGCGTCACCACGAAGAAGCCTTGGCCGGCGATGCCGAGATCGGTCGAGGAGGTGGTCGACTGAAGCTGGCCGGTCTGGCTGATGTTGTGACGTGCGACCGAGGTGACGCCGCCGGCCGAATAGCCGGTGTAGACGCTCTGGGTGTTCACTACGGTGGAGAAGTCGGCCTGGCTGCGCTTGTAGCCGACCGTGTTCACGTTGGCGATGTTCTGAGAGATGGAGGCGAGGGCGGCGGAGTTGGCCCGCAGGCCCGAAACGCCCGCCAGCATGGCGCTGTTGATGCTCATGTCGGTTTCCTTTGCGAGATCAGTTGGTGGAGGCGCGCTGTTCGATCGAGATCAGGCTCGACAGCGGCATGATGGAGTTGCCGATGGTGACGTAGGGCTGGCCGTCGTAGAGCTCGACGCCGGTGACCTGGCCCTGGATCAAGGCCTGGCTGGTCACGGCCTTGCCGGCGGCGTCGGTTGCGGTGATCTTGAGGGTGTAGACGCCGCCGTCGTCGGCCTGACCGCCGCCGGTGGTCTTGCCGTCCCATGTGAAGGCGTGGACGCCCGAGGTCTTGTCGGGCGCGTCGCCTGACCAGACCACCTGGCCGGCGCCGTTGACCACCTGCAGCGTCGCTTTGGAGGCGTTGGCGGCCAGCTCGTAGTTCCACTCGGCCTTGCCATCGGTCAGCTCGGTGGCGGCCCAGACCCCGGTCGCGTCCTTGCCGATGTAGGCGGCCGCGTCCGACAGGCCGCCGGCCTGCTGGCCGCCCAGCAGGCTCTTCAGCAGGGTGTTGGTCAGCAACTGCTGCTCGACGCCGGCCATCTGGGTCAGCTGTGCGGTGAACTCGTTGGAGTCGACCGGCGACAGCGGATCCTGGTTCTTCAGCTGGGTGGTCAGCAGGCTGAGAAAGGTCTCGAAGTTGGAGGCCAGGCTCTTCGTGCCCGAAGAGATGGTTCCGGCGGCGGCGGATGCGGTGGTGACGGAGTCGACCATGTTCCTCAGACCCTCAGATCGACGCGCTCGCGCGCCAGTGACAGGTTGATCCAGGCGCCCGGCGGGGGCGTCGCGACGACATCGGCCTCGGCCGCCAGGCGCGAGGCGCTTCCGAACAGGGAGGCGCGGCCGCGCCGCTCGAAGCCTTCCCCGAATCCTCCGCCGCGCGCGTCCTCGCGGTGCGAGAAGTCGAGGCCGTCGCCGGCGATCTGGAAGCCGGCGTCCTGCAGCTGACGACGCAGCTCATCGGCGCGGCCGCGCAGGTCCGTGGCGGCGGCGGGATTGTCGAAGGCCAGGCGCGCGGCGAGCTGACCCGTTTCGTCGATCTCCAGGCTGACCTCGACGCGGCCAAGGTCTTCGGGTGTCAGCACCATGTCGAAGCGCGTCGACCGGCCTTCCAAGCGTGCGGCGATCTGGGCGGCGAGGCGCGTCGTGGTCTCGATCGTCGCCTGCGACAGCGTGGACATCATCCCCAGCGGAAAGGCGGGTGCGGCGGTCTGCGGGCCGGCGGCCGGAGCCGGGGCGGAAGCGGTCTGCGGGGGCGCGGCCGGATCGGTCGAGGGGGCTTGCGGGGCGGCGTCGGCCGGAGGGGGCGAGGCCGGACCCGCGGTCGCGCCCAAGAGCGCCTGCATGGCATCCCTGGGCGTGGGTTGGGGCGCGGGCTTGGGCGCGGCGTCGCTGCTTGCAGCGGCGGACGGCGAAGACGCGTCCTCAGGTTGAGCCGCGTTTGCAGCCGGCGCTTCGCTGCGCGTGTCGAGACGGTGCTCGACCGGGCCTTGCACTTGGGCGGTGGGCGTCGGGATGGTTGACGCCGGGTGGTCGGCGGACGTGCTCGACGTCTGCGGAGCCGGCGCGGCAGGCGAACCGGAGTCAGACGTCACGGGCGCCGGGATCGCTTCCCCGAAAGGCTGCGTGGGCGACGGCGCGGGTGCGGCCTGCAGGTCGCCTGAGGCGGGCGGGTCGAACCGTGGCGTCACGGCCGGGAGCGGATCGGCGTCGGTCGCGGCGATCTCGGCCCTCAACGACGGCTGTGACGCCGGAGCATCGGGGGGGACCGGAGCGGTGGGGGAGGGGACGGGGGCTGCAACCACCGGCTGAGGGATGTCGGCGGTCACCGCCTCGACCGGAGACGCCGCTTCGGTTTCGGTCAGGTACGCGCCTGGAGCGTCCGAATCGGGTTCATCAACAGCGACGGCGGGCGCGGCGATCGCGGCGATCTGCGGCGGGGGCGCTGCGGGTGCGGCGTCAGTCGTCGCGACCTCTTCAGCAGCAGGGCTGCGCCGCGCGGACGGCGAGGGGGTCGTCTTGACGGCGGGGGCGACGGTTTCCGTTCCGTCGGTCTGCCCGGACAGCACCTGCGCGAAAGCGGCGCCGTTCCCGTCGGGAGCGGCGGGCGCGGCCGTCGTGGAGGCGGGCGCTGGAGGCGCAAAGGCGGCGATGGCGAGCGACATGGGGGGCAGGCGGTCGATATGAAGAGTGAGGCGGCGCCTGCTGCGCCTGGGCATTCCCTCGTCCTGTCGCAAGCGGCGGGCCACATGCGGAAACGGCGCAAGTGACAGTTCTGGCTCAGCAAAAGCTGGAGAAGGCGCTGGAGGGGTGCGGGCGATCGGTCGCTTTTTGCCGCCCCGGCCGTCACCTTTTGCCGCCTTGGCTGGTGGGTGGGGTCGCCGGCGTCACCTGTTGGCCCGCCGTTTGCGCGGGTGACAGCGCCATGTGGACTGCATCAGACCTATTTGCTCAAAAAAACAAGGGCTTGCCTGCGCCTGCTCGTGCGGGCGCTAGGCAGGATGTGCATGGCGGCGGGAACGGCTTGCCCGGCGCCCGCGACGGCAAGGGAGATCGCGCATGTCGCTGACGTCCATCATGAACATCGCCAACTCGGGCATGCACGCGGCGCAGACGCAGCTGCGGGTGGTCTCCGACAACGTCGCCAACGTCAACACGCCCGGCTACGTCCGCAAGATCGCCGACCAGCAGTCCACCGCGACGCAAGGGGTCGGTTCGGGCGTCGAGGTGGCGCGCATCCGCCTGGCGACCGATCGGTTCCTGCAGGCCGCAAGCCTGAACGCCGGCGCCGAGGCGGGGCGGCAGGGCGTGCGCTACGAGCTGTTTGACCGCATTCAGATGCTGTTCGGCGATCCGAGCGGCGACAACAGCTTCTTTACGGGCGTCGACGACCTGTTCGCGGCCTTTTCATCGGTATCGGAGAGCCCGACGTCCTCGCCCCTGCGTCAGGACATCCTGTACCAGGCCCAGGCCCTGTTCGATCAGGGCGCGGCCATCGGCAAGAACATCCAGGCGACGCGCGAGGAGGCGGACGGTCGGCTGCGCACGGCCGTGGACACCGCCAACGACCTGCTGAGCCAGATCGAGGACCTCAACAAGACCATCGCGGCGGCGGCCGCCAGCGGCGACGACGCCACCGGTTCGCAGACCACCCAGGCCACCCTGCTGGGCCAGTTGTCGCAGTTGATGGACATCAAGGTGACGGGCCGCGCCAACGGCGGCGTGATGGTGCGGACCGGCACGGGCGCGCTGCTGGCCGGACAGGGACATGCAACGCTGGCCTATTCGCCGGCCGGTTCGATCGACGCGAACAGCGCCTTCAACGAGGTGTGGGTGACCGAGCCGGGCGGTCAGAAGCGGGCCCTGCTGGACTCCGTCGCTTCGGGCGAGATCAAGGGGCTGGTCGAACTGCGCGACGTGGACGCGCCGGCCGCGGCCGAGCGGCTGGGCGAGCTGATGGCCAAGGTCGCCGACGAACTGAACCGCGCCCACAACGCCAATGCGTCGGTTCCGGCGCCGACCAGCCTGACCGGCCGCAACACGGGTCAGTCCTGGGCCACGGCCATCGCCGGGTTCACCGGAACCACCAACATCGTCACCACCAATGCGAGCGGCGTGGTGCAGCAGCGGGCCGAGATCGTCTTCGGCGCGGGCGGGGCCATCACCATCAACGGCGGAGCGTCCTCGGCGGCGAACTTCGAGGCCGATCTGGAGGCCGCGCTGGGCGGACAGGTGGATTTCCGGTTCCAGAACGGCACCATGAGCCTGACCAGCACGGGCGTGAACGGCATCGCCATCGCTGACGACCCCACTGCGCCGGCCAGCAAGGTCGGCCGCGGCTTCTCGCACTTCTTCGGGCTGAACGATCTGGTCTCCACGACCCAACCGGCCTTTTACGAGACGGGCCTGAGCGGAACCTCGTCTCTCGGGCTCGCGGCGGGGGGAGCGCTGACGCTGCGCTTCACCGGGGAAAGCGGGGCCAGGCTGAAGGACGTGACCATCGCCGCCCCCGCCGGCGCGGCCACGGTGGACGACCTCTTGGCGGCGTTGAACAATCCGGCGACCGGCGCGGGCCGCTACGGCCAGTTCTCTCTGGATGCGGCCACCGGGGCCCTGACGTTCCAGGGCGCGGGGTCGCCGGCCCCGACCCTGTCGGTGCTGAACGACACCACCAGCCAGAGTCCCTCGGGCGTGTCGGTCAGCGCGCTGTTCGGCATCGGCGGCGGCGTGCGGGCGGCGCGAACGGGAGGCTTGAGCCTGCGCGCCGACATCCAGGCGGACTCGACGAAGCTGGCGCTGGCGCGGCTGAACCTCGGGGCGGCGGCGGGAACGCCGGCCCTGACCAGCAACGACGGCTCCGGGGCGTTGGCGCTGGCCGACGCGGGCAAGGCCACGGTGCGCTTCGATGGGGCCGGGGGATCGGTGGCGACATCGACCTCCATCACCCGCTACGCCGCCGACTTCTCGGGTGACATCGGCAGCAAGGCGGCCGCCGCCGAGACGCGCAGAAACAGCGCCGAGGCCCTGCTGACCGAGGCGCAGGCCCGACAGACCTCGCACGAGGGCGTCAATCTGGATGAGGAGCTGGTGATGATGACCACCTACCAGCAGGCCTTCAACGCCTCGGCCCGGCTGATCCAGGCGGCCAAGGACATGTACGACACCTTGCTGGGGATGATCTGATGACCCGCGTCTCGACCATGGGCAACTACCAGTCCGCGCTGCTGGACCTGATGAAGGCGCAAGGCCGTCAGCAGCTGGCGCAGGAGCGGCTGGACAGCGAAAAGATCGCCACCGACTCAAAGGGCTACGGCCGGTCGTCGCAGAACATCACGGCGCTGAAGGCGACGCAGAGCCGGCTAGCCGGCTTTGTCGCGTCGGGCGAGGCGGTGGAGGCGCGGCTGGCGTCGCAGGACATCGCCCTGAGCCGCGTCGGCGAAGGCGGCGCCGGGGCGCGAGAGTCCATCGCCACCGCCATTGCGGCCGGGCGGCTGGAAGGCCTCATGGCCGAGTTGCAGGGCCATTTCCAGACCATGCAGGCCGGCCTGAACTTCTCGCACCAGGGGCAGTATCTGCTGGGCGGCGGGCTGGGCGATGCACCGCCGGCGACGGCCGACAGCCTCGCCGCGCTCGCCGCCGCGCCGGACGTTGCGTCGGTCTTCGCCAACGATCGGCAGGCGCAAAAGTCCCGCATCGGCGAGTCCGCCACCCTGACCACCGGCTTTCTGGCGGATGATGTCGGGGCGGCGCTGACAGAGGTGTTTCGCAACATCCAAATCTATCAGAACGGCGATCCGGTCACCGTTGACGGCGTCACCTATACGCCGTCTGTTGTGCCACCCCGAACCACGGCCGCCGGCAACATAGACGGTTCTGCGTCGGACGAGGTCACGGCCTTTCTGACCAAGCAGATGCAGATGCTAGACAAGGCTAACGCTGCGGTGACGGTTGCAACGGCTCGCAACGGGTCGATGCAGAACCAGGTCGAGGACGCGCTGGCTGCGCACCAGGCGCAACAGACCTCGCTGACCAAGATGTTGGACACGAAGACCGGCTACGATCCGGCGCAGGCGATCACCGACCTTCAACTGGCGGAGGTCGCCATTCAGGCGTCGGCGCAGGTGATCGTGTCGCTGAGGTCGACGTCTCTTCTGGACCTGCTGCGCTAAAAAGGCTTGCGGCCAAGCTGGACGACTCGCGGGTTCCCGAACATATAGGGAACAATGGCGCAGATCGATCTCAGGCGAAAGCTGTCCGTCCTGGCCGACGCCGCCAAGTACGACGCCTCCTGCGCCTCGTCGGGATCGAGCAAGCGCGACTCGACGGGCGGCGGCAAGGGGATGGGCTCGACCGAGGGCATGGGCATTTGCCACGCCTACACGCCGGATGGGCGGTGCGTGTCCTTGCTCAAGATCCTTCTGACCAACTTCTGCATCTATGACTGCGCCTACTGCATCAACCGCGTATCGTCGAACGTGGAGCGGGCGCGGTTCAGCGTACAGGAGGTCGTTGACCTCACGCTGAACTTCTACAAGCGCAACTACATCGAAGGCCTGTTTCTGTCGTCGGGCATCATCCGCTCGGGCGACTACACGATGGAGCAGCTGGTCCTGGTGGCCAAGACTTTGCGCGAGGTGCACGACTTTCGCGGCTACATCCACCTGAAGCTGATCCCGGAGGCCGACCCCAAGCTGGTGGAGGAGGCGGGGCTCTACGCCGACCGCCTCAGCGCCAACATCGAGCTGCCGCGGGACGAGGCGCTCGCGCGACTGGCGCCGCAAAAGGACGTGGGGGTCATCAAGAAGGCCATGGGGCAGGTGCGGCTCAAGGTCGAGGAGGCCAAGCCGCAGAAGCGCGAAAAAGCCCGCCCGCCGCGGTTCGCGCCCGGCGGTCAGAGCACCCAGCTGATCATCGGGGCGGACAGCGCGCCGGACACGGAGATCCTGGATCGCAGCGCCTCGCTGTACGGCGGTTATGGCCTGCGGCGGGTGTACTATTCGGCCTTCAGCCCGATCCCGGACGCCAGCTCCAGCCTGCCTTTGGCCAAGCCGCCCTTGATGCGCGAACACAGGCTCTATCAGGCCGACTGGCTGATGCGGTTCTACGGCTTCTCCGCGCCCGAGATCGGGGAGGCGGCGAAGGGCGGGATGCTGGACCTGGCGATCGATCCCAAGCTCGGCTGGGCGCTGAACCGGCGCGAGCAATTTCCGGTCGATGTGAACTTGGCGCCGCGCGAAATGCTGCTGCGCGTGCCGGGGCTCGGAGTGAAGTCGGTCGACAAGATCGTGTCGGTCCGGCGCTATCGCACCCTGCGGCTCGAGGACGTGGCGCGGCTGACGCGCTCGCTGGACAAGGTGCGGCCTTTCATCACCACGCTGGACTGGACGCCGGGCGGGCTGACCGACGCCGCCGACCTGCGCGCGCGCGTGGCGCCGGTGGCGGAGCCGCAGCAGCTGAGCCTGTTCTGATGCGGGCGGCCACGCTGGCGTCCGAGACGGACTTCGACGGCTGGCGCAAGGCCGCGCGCGCCTTTCGGTTGGAGGGGGTTGAGCCGGCGCAGGCGCGCTTCGTGGTGGAGGGGGCGGGCGAGGGCGGCCTGTTCGACGCGCCGGGGCCCGCCATCTCGGCGAGCAGGGAGTTCACCGTCTCCAAGGCCTTTGTGGACGTGGCGCGCGACGTGGCGCTGCACCGCTCAGGCGACCGTTGGGACCTGCTGTATCGGCTGCTGTGGCGGCTGAGGGATGAGCCGGACCTGATGAAGGTCGTCTCCGACCGCGACGTGGCCGACGCGCTGGAGCGGGCCAAGAACGTCTCGCGCGCCGGGCACAAGATGAAGGCCTTTGTCCGCTTCCGCCAGGTCGAGGACGAGGGCGGCGAGGCGTGGGTCGCCTGGTTCGAGCCGGCGCACCGGGTGGTGGAGCGGACCGCGCCCTTTTTCCAGCGGCGGTTTCCGAACATGCGCTGGTCGATCCTGACGCCGGACGGCAGCGCCTTTTGGGACACGCAGGACCTGCGGTTCGGTCCGGCGGCGACGCGCGACATGGCGCCGTCCGAGGACGAGATCGAGGAGTTCTGGAAGACCTACTACGCCTCCACCTTCAACCCCGCGCGGCTGAAGGTGAAGACCATGCAGGGCGAGATGGCGAAGCGGTACTGGAAGAACCTGCCGGAGGCCGCGCTGATCCCGGAACTGGTGGCCGCCTCGTCTGTTCGCACCGATGTCATGGTCGCCACGCCCGCCTCGGAACCCAACGCCCGCCTCGTTCGTGCGACGGCGCCGACAGTCGAGCGCGTGGCGGACGATCTGGTCGCCTCCACCCTGCCGGAGCTCGGGGAGGGGGTGCAGGGATGCCGGCGCTGCCCGCTGTGGCGTGACGCGACGCAGGGCGTGTGCGGAGAGGGTCCTCGAGAGGCGCGGCTGATGATCGTGGGCGAACAGCCGGGCGATCAGGAGGACCTGGCCGGCAGACCCTTCGTCGGGCCGGCCGGCCGGGTGCTGGACGCCGCGCTGGAGGAGGCCGGCATCGACCGCTCGGACGTCTATGTCACCAATGCGGTGAAACACTTCAAGCACGAGCCGCGCGGCAAGCGTCGCCTGCACAAGACCCCCAACCCGGGAGAGGTCACGGCCTGTCGCTGGTGGCTGGATCAGGAGCGCGGGCTGGTGAAGCCCAGGGTGGTGCTGGCGCTGGGTGCGACAGCCGGGTTCGCCGTGTTCGGCAGGAAACCTGCGGTGACAAAGGAGCGGGGCCGACCGGTCGCCCTGTCGGACGGCGCCACGGGGATGCTGACGGTTCACCCGTCCTATCTGCTGCGCCTGCCGGACGAGCAGGCCAGGGTGCTGGAGCGCGAGAAGTTCGTGCAGGACCTGCGGCAGGTTCGCCACAGCCTGTAAGTCCTTGTTCGGACGACGCGAACGAAAAGGCGGGCGCTGCGTTCAGCAAGCCACGGGGACGCAAGCGCCGCCGTAGGCAACCGGGCCGTGGCTCGATAGAATGAGCGAATGACCGGGGCGGATTTCGAGATCGAGGAAGCGCAGGGCGGGGCGGCCACCCTGCGGCTGAAGGGCGACTGGACCACCACCGGTGTTGGACGAATGTCCGATCGGCTGAACGCTGATCTCCGCGGGCGCGAGATCGCGGCGCTGGACGTCAGCGAACTGGGGCGGTTCGACACGGCCGGCGCCCTGGCGCTGGCGCAGGCCTCGAAGGGCGGCGTGCCGGACGGCGCCTGGGACGCGCGGCCCGAGGCCGGGCGCATCTACAAGATGGTCGAAAAGCTCGAGCGCACCTCGACCAAGAAGCCCAGGGAAGCCGACCCCTTCACCCGCACCTTCGCCAAGGTCGGGCGCGGCGTCTACGACATCGGAGCCGAGACCATCCTGTCGTTCGCCTTTCTGGGGCGGCTGATGACGGCGGTGGTCGCCGCCCTGAAGCATCCGGGCCGCATCCGCTGGCCCGCCTGGGTCAGCCAGGCCGAGCGCGCCGGGCTGGACGCCATGCCGATCGTGGTGGTGACCAACTTCTTCATCGGGGCGGTGATCGCCTTTATCGGCGCGGACCTGCTGACTGACTTCGGCGCGGGCGTGTTCGCCGTGCAGCTGATCGGCGTGGCCGTTTTCCGCGAGTTCGCGGTGGTGATCACGGCGGTGCTGCTGGCCGGCCGCTCGGCCTCCGCCTTCGCCGCCGAGATCGGCTCCATGCGGATGAACCAGGAGGTGGACGCCATGCAGGTCATGGGCGTCAATCCGTTTCAGGCGCTGGTCATTCCCCGCCTGGCGGCGCTGGTGGTGATGCTGCCGCTGCTGACCTTCGTGGCCATGTTGGGGGGGCTGTTCGGCGGCGCCCTGGTGTGCTGGAGCCAGCTGAACCTGGGGCCCGCCTTCTTTGTGCAGCGCTTGAACGAAGATCCCATGATGGGCCAGCACCTGATGGTCGGCCTGATCAAGGCCCCGGTGTTCGCCATCGTCATCGCCGCCATCGGCGCGCGTCAGGGCATGGCGGTGGCCGGTGACGTCGAGAGCCTGGGCCGCCGGGTGACGGCGGCGGTGGTGCAGGCGATCTTCGCCATCATCTTCCTGGATGCGGTGTTCGCCCTGATCTTCCTGGAGCTGAACCTGTGAGCGACGTGCAGGACGCCCCGGCGCAGGCTCAGAAGTCCGAAGCAGGAAAACCCGAGACCCTGATCGAGGTGCGCGGGCTGGTGAGCCGGTTTGGTGAGCGCACCATCCACGATGGGCTGGACCTGGATGTGGAACGCGGCGAGGTCCTCGGCGTGGTGGGCGGCTCGGGCACCGGCAAGACGGTGTTGCTGAACACCATTATCGGCCTGAAGGAGCCCGACGGCGGCGAAATCCGCCTGTTCGGCAACGACCGAGCGAACCTGACCAAGCAGCAGGCCGCCGACATCGAGATGCGCACCGGCGTGCTGTTCCAGCAGGGGGCGCTGTTCTCGTCGCTGAGCGTGCTCGAGAACGTGGCCTCGCCTTTGGTCGAACACACCGATCTGCCCAAAAGCCAGATCTACGAACTGGCCGAGATGAAGATCGCCATGGTGGGCCTCAAGCCCGAGGCGCGCTATCTGAAGCCGGCCGAACTGTCCGGCGGGATGCGCAAGCGGGTCGGCCTGGCGCGCGCCCTGGCGCTGGACCCCGAGCTGCTGTTCCTCGACGAGCCGACGGCGGGTCTGGACCCGATCGGGGCGGCGGCGTTCGACGAGCTGATCCGCAACCTGTCGGACGACCTGGGGTTGACGGTCTTCATGATCACCCACGATCTCGATAGCCTGTACGCCATCTGCGACAAGGTGGCGGTGCTGGCCGACAAGGGCATCGTCGCCAAGGCGCCGGTGCAGGAACTGGAACGATCCGACCATCCTTGGATCAAGGAATACTTCCTGGGCCCGCGCGGACGCGCCGGGCAGAAGGCCGCCTGAGGAGAGCGGATCGAAATGGAAAGAGACGCCCATTACGCCGCCGTCGGCATCGCCACCGTCGCCCTTCTGGCGGCGCTGGCGGTGTTCACCATCTGGCTGGCCCGGCTGCAGTTCAACAACGACTACGACGTCTATGACATCGTCTTCTACGGACCGGTGCGCGGCCTGTCGGAGGGCGGGGAGGTGCATTTCAACGGCATCCGCGTCGGCGAGGTCACCGACCTGAACCTCGATCCGCAAAAGGGCGACCAGGTCATCGCGCGGGTTCGACTGGACGGCACCACGCCGGTGCGCGTCACCTCGCGCGCCCAGTTGGAGCCGCAGGGCATC
Organism: Pseudomonadota bacterium; assembly: GCA_023456105.1. Taxonomy (GTDB): domain Bacteria; phylum Pseudomonadota; class Alphaproteobacteria; order Caulobacterales; family Caulobacteraceae; genus Brevundimonas. The sequence goes on from JAEYAO010000066.1 coordinate 35,676, forward strand.
ACCGGCCTGAACTACATCCAGATCACCGCCGGCGCGCCCAACAGCGCCATCCTGAAGGATCAGTATCCCGACAACGTCGTGCCGGTGATCCAGTCCCAGCCGTCCCCGATCGCCGAGTTGCTGAACGGATCGGGCACGGTGCTGGCGCAGACGGTGGATCTGCTGAACCGCGCCAACCGGATCATGTCGGACGACAACATCCGCTCCTTCTCCACCAGCGTGCGCAACGTAGAGTCGCTGACCACCGAGCTTGAGGCGCGCAAGGGCATCTTCCTGCAACTGGAGCAGGCGGTGGCGAGCGCCAATCGCGCCGTGCAGGAGTATGAACAGCTGGGCGTCGATGCGCGTCGACTGGTCAACAACGACGGCCGTCAAGCCATCGCCAACGTCAACCAGGCCACGGCGGATGCGCGCACGGCGATCGCCTCCATCAACCGGTCGGTCAGCGGACTGGAAGGACCGGTCGGCGACTTCGCCGCCTCCAGCCTGCCGCAGCTGAGCCAGACCATTCAGGAGCTGAACGAGGCCACGCGCTCGCTGCAGCAACTGATCGACGACGTGCGCGCCAGCCCGCGCGACTTCATCGCCCGTCCCGCCTCCAAGGAACTCGAGGTCCAGCCATGATCGGCCGCTCCGCTCTTCGTCTCGCCGCCGTGGGCGTCGGGGCCTTGACCCTGTCGGGCTGCGCCCTTTTGTCGTCCCCTGAACCGGCGCAGCTGTATCGTTTCGGCTTCACCGTCGACGCGCCCTCGCCCGAGGGGCAGCGCCCGGCGCCGCTGTCGGTCTCCATCCGCCGGATCGAATTCCCGGACGCCGCCAAGGGCGAGCGCATCCTGGGCGTGACCGGCAACGAGACCGCCTACATCGGCGGCGCGCGCTGGGTCACGGCGGCGGAGAACCTGTTCGACGACGACCTGCGCTCGGCCTTCGCTTCGCGCGCCGACCAGATCCGCGTGCTGAACCGAGGCGAGCCCGGCACGCCGCCGTATGTGCTGCAGGTCACGGTTACGACCTTCGAGGCGCGCTATGCGCCCGGCGCCCAGAATGCGGCGCCGACGGTGGTGGTGACGGCTCGCGCACAGTTGCGAACCACGCCCGAGCGGAACAGCGGCGAGGGCGCGATCCGCCCCGAGCAGGGCGCCGCGATCGAACGCACCTTCTCCATCAGCCAGCCGGCCGCCGCCAACCGCGTATCGGCCATCGTGGACGCCTTCGACCGCGCGTCGCGGGACCTAAACGCCCAGATCGCCGACTGGACGATCCAGTCGGCGCCGGCGTCGGTGCGGCAGGGCGTCGGCCGCTGATGGGGCCTGAGGCGGCGGTCAGGCCGCCGTCGTGACGCCCTCGGCGACGGTGTAGGCGGCTTCGGTCCGGGCGGCGACCTCGTCTAGGGTCACGCCCTCGGCCAGTTCGATCAGCTCCAGCCCCGCGCCGTCGGGCTTGACGTCAAAGGTGGCCAGGTCGGTGATGATGCGGCTGACCACGCCCGTGCCGGTCAGGGGCAGGGTGCAGGCTTTCAGCACCTTGGACTGGCCGTGCTTGTTGGCGTGCTCCATCACCACCACCACGCGCTTGACGCCGGCGACCAGGTCCATGGCGCCGCCCATGCCCTTCACCAGCTTGCCGGGAATCATCCAGTTGGCGATGTCGCCGTTCTCGGCCACCTCCATGGCGCCCAGGATCGACAGGTCGATGTGGCCGCCCCGGATCATGGCGAAGCTGTCGGCCGAGGAGAAATAGGCGCTCTCGGGTATTTCCGTGATCGTCTGCTTGCCGGCGTTGATCAGGTCCGGGTCCTCGTCGCCCGCATAGGGGAAGGGACCCATGCCGAGCATGCCGTTCTCGCTTTGCAGCGTCACGGTCATGCCTTCGGGGATGTAGTTGGCGACCAGGGTGGGAATGCCGATCCCCAAGTTGACGTAGAAGCCGTCGCCCAGCTCCTGAGCGGCGCGTTCGGCGAGTTGTTCGCGGGTGCGGGGCATTAGGCTTGCTCCTTGCGGGCTACCGCTTCGCTGCTTGAGCCTGCCGTCGCGCGGGCACGCACCGTGCGCTGCTCGATGCGCTTCTCCGGGATCGTCTTGACGATGCGGTCCACATAGACGCCGGGCGTGTGGATGTGGTCGGGGTCGAGCGAACCGGTCGGCACGATCTCCTCGACCTCGACCACCGTGACCTTGCCGGCGGTCGCCATCATCGGGTTGAAGTTTCGGGCGGTCTTGCGGAACACCAGATTGCCGCGCTCGTCCGCCTTCCAGGCCTTGACGATGGACAGGTCGGCCTTCAGCGCCGTCTCCATGACATAGGCGCGGCCGTCGAACTCACGCACCTCCTTGGCATCCGCGACCAGGGTGCCGACGCCGGTGGCGGTGAAGAAGGCCGGGACGCCCGCGCCGCCCGCCCGGATGCGCTCGGCCAGGGTGCCCTGGGGATTGAACTCCAGCTCCAGCTCCCCGGCCAGGTACTGGCGCTCGAACTCCTTGTTCTCACCGACGTAGGAGGAGATCATCTTCCGGATTTGCCGGGTCTGGAGCAGCAGGCCCAGGCCGAAATCGTCCACGCCCGCGTTGTTGGAGATCACCGTCAGTCCGGTGACGCCGCTGTCGCGCAAGGCCGCGATCAGGCCTTCGGGAATGCCGCACAGGCCGAAGCCGCCCGACATGACGGTCATGCCGTCGAACGTCAGCCCGTCAAGCGCGGACCGGACGTCCGCATAGATCTTGCCCATCGCACTCCCTCATCGCCGCCTGTCGCGGTCTCGATGCGCTGACTACGGCGAGGCGGCGGTTGCGACAAGGGCGGGGCGGCCAGGCGGCTCCGGTTAGCTGCGGAAAGAACATTGATCTTTCTCTGTCGGGTGTGGCAGCCTGTCGCAGGACGGAGGGTGGTGCGATGAAGACGTGGATGGCGGCGGTCGTGACGGCGACCCTGATGATGGGCTCGGCCGGATCGGGGCGGGCGCAGGATGTTTCAGCCAAGCCGGCGTTCGGGCAGGCGCGGCTGTCCGCCGGCTTCGATCCCGATCCCTACACGCGCTCGATCACGGCGGGCGGGAGCATCGACGCCTCCAAGCTGGGCGGCGACTGCGACGGCTACATCGCGGACGCGCCGGACTTCCGGCTGAACTACACCGCCGGAGACTTCGAGCTGACGATCATGGCCGTGTCCAACAGCGACACCACACTGGTCATCAACACGCCGGACGGCCAGTGGGCCTGCGATGACGACAGCGGCGGCGACGCCGATCCCGCCTTCAAGTTCGACGATCCGCAATCGGGCGTCTACGACATCTGGATCGGCGTCTACGGCGAGGCGGCTACGGCCGAGGCGACGCTCACGATCTCTGAACGCTGAAGCGGCCTTCAGTCGTTAGACTGCCGTTCGAGGGTGTCCAGCACCGCCTCGGGCGCCACGTCGCGCTTCAGCTCGGCGAGGTCGGGCTCCTGGGCTTCATGCACGTTCAGCTTGTTCGCGATCGCGGTCGTCAGGGCGATCAGCCGCGTCACCTCGTGCTCGGTGAGTAGATTGATCTGCAGGTCCAGCGCGGCCCGGCGGTCGGCGGCGCGCGCCGCCCGATTCTGGCTGATCAGCACGAATGTGGACAGAAAGATCGCCTCGACGAACGCGGCCGTGGCCAGGATCACGAAGGTGCGGTCGAACGGCTCCACGCCCGGCACGGCCCCGACGTTGACGGCGACCCAGGCCGTCAGGATCGCCAGGTGAACGTAGACAAAGACCATGCTGCCGGTGAAGGCGGTGACGCCTGCGGCCAGCTTCTCCTGAAAGCCGGCGCCGGCGTCTTCTTCCTGCTGACGCGCCCGCAGCGCCTCCATGTTGCGCAGCAGCGCCGAGTTGAGGCCGGCGCCATGTTCGAACGTCGGGCTCTCGGCGGGATGGGGGTGCGGGTTCTGCGGGTCAGGCACGGGTGCGCTCGCGGGAGAAGGCGACGAGAGATGCGGATCCGCGCCTTCGCCGTATCGGCGCACGCGCAGGAAAAAGGCCCCGCCGGGCGGCGGGGCCTTGTCGCGTCTGTCGCGGGATCAGCCGCCCGGACGGCTGCCGGCCGAACCCGCCGTGTCGGCCTGGCCGCTGCCGGCCGAGCCGGTAGTTCCGGCGGTTCCGGCTGCGCCCGTCGTGGTTCCGGCGGCGGCGCCCGGCGTGGTGCTGGCTGTTCCGGTCGTGCCGGTGGTCCCAGTCGTCGCGCTTGGCGTGGTCACGGTTCCCGTCGAACCGGCCATGGGCGCCGCGTTCGGGTCGGTCGGCATGGTCATGGCGCCGGTTCCGGCCATCGGGTCGGCGGTCGTCGCAGAGGTCCCGACGCCGGCGTCGGACGCGGCGGGGGTCTCGGCGTTGTTGTCGCCGCAGGCGGCCAGCGACAAGGCTGCGGCGCAGGCGGCTAGGGTGAGGGTCGCTTTCACTATGGTCTCTCCGCTCCAGTTGAGGTTGAGGAGCGTGCCGTCCCGACGCCGGTTCCACCTTGACGGGAAGGAAATCGGCCGGGTCCGATCGCAAGCGTTCCCAAAGCGCCTTTCGCCCTGCAGTCGAGTGTGAACCAGTATAGCGCAGGCGGCTTGTTGAAGGATGACCATCGCCTCGCCGCCGGCCGACCTCCTCGCCCTCTCGACCGCCCAGGCGCCGCACGTCCTGTGGCAGGCGGAGGCCCTTCGGGTTGCCGAGCGGATGTTCGAGGGGCGCTTCTCCGGCTGGGAGCGCATGCGGCCGGTGTTCGACAGCGCCGGCATCGACCAGCGCCAGACGGCCATGCCTATCGACTGGTATCTGGAGCCGCGCGGCTGGACCGAGCGGACCGCCGCCTATCTGGAGGTCGGGACCGACCTGTTCGTTGCGGCGGCGCAGGGCGCGCTGGAAGAGGCGGGGCTGAGCGGCGGCGAGGTGGACGTGATCGTCACCGTCTCGTCCACCGGCATCGCCACGCCCAGCCTGGAAGCGCGGGCGTCCGGACGGCTGGGGTTCAGGCCGGATGCGGCGCGGGTTCCGGTGTTCGGCCTGGGCTGCGCGGGCGGAGCGACGGGCTTGGCGTTGGCGGCGCGGCTGGCCGGCGCGACCCCGGGCGCGGTGGTGCTGCTGGTGGTGGTGGAGCTGTGCACCCTGTCGTTCCGCACCGATGATCTTGGTAAGGCGGACATCGTGGCGACCGCCCTGTTCGGCGACGGCGCCGCCGCCTGCGTGCTGCGCAGCGGAGGCGGAGGCGGCTTCGCCCGGATCGAGGCGAGCGCCGAGCATACCTGGCCGGACACGCTGGACGTGATGGGCTGGCGCGTCGATCCGACGGGTCTCGGCGTGATCTTCGACCGCGCGATCCCGCCGTTCGCGCGCAACCGCCTGAGGCCGGAGGTGGAGGCGATGCTGGCCGGGCAGGGGCGGACGCTGGGCGACGTCGATCGCTTCATCTGTCATCCCGGCGGGATGAAGGTGATCGATGCGCTGGAGTCATCGCTGACGCTGGAGGTCGGATCGCTGGACCACGAACGCGCGGTTCTGCGCGACCACGGCAACATGTCGGCGCCCACCGTACTGCATGTGCTGGATCGCGCGCGTCGGGCGGGCCTGCCGCCGCGCTCGCTGGTGCTGGCGCTCGGCCCGGGATTCACCTGCAGCACCGTGACCCTGGAGACGCTCGCATGACCGTGGCCGTGATGATCCTGGCCCTGGTGACCCTCCAGCGGCTGGGCGAGCTGGTGCTGGGGAGGTCCAACACCCGCCGGCTGCTGGCGCGAGGGGCGGTGGAAAGCGGCGCCGAGCACTACCGCTTCATCGTCGCCCTGCATGCGGCGTGGCTGATCGGCCTTTGGCTACTGGCCTGGGATCGTCCGGTCAACCTTCCGCTGCTGCTGCTCTTCGTGCTGCTGCAGGCCGGGCGGGTGTGGGTGATCGCCACGCTGGGGCGGCGCTGGACCACCCGCATCCTCACCCTGCCGGGCGAGCCCTTGGTGCGGAAGGGGCCGTTCCGCTTCGTATCTCACCCCAACTACATCGTGGTGGCGGGCGAACTGGCGGTGCTGCCGCTGGTGTTCGGGCTGCCGCTCTACGCCCTGGTCTTCACCGCGTTGAACGCCGTCATGATGTGGGTGCGCATCCGCTGCGAACAGCGGGCGCTGGACGCGGCCTCGGCTTAAGGCCGCGTCCCGTCGTCACGGCGGATCAGCCCGGCTGGCCGCCGCCGCCGGTCGCGCCGAACACCTGGCCGGTGGAGTAGCTGAGCAGCGGGTCGGCCGCCGCGACATAGAGGCCGGCGATTTCGGCGGGCTGCCCGGGGCGTCCGAGCGGCGCCTGGGAGCCGAACTGCTGCAGCTTTTCGGGCGTGGCGCCGCCGCTGACCTGGAGCGGGGTCCAGAAGGGACCCGGCGTGACCGCATTCACGCGGATGCCCTTGGGCGCCAGCTGCTTGGCCATCGACTTGGTGAAGTTCAGAACCGCCGCGCGCGTCAGGGCGTAGTCGACCAGGTCCTCGGACGGATCGCCCGCCTGTTCGGACGAGGTGTTGACGATCACGCCGCCCGCCTGCATCCGCGCCACCGCCGCCTTGGTCAGCCAGAACGGCGCATAGACGTTGGTCTTGAGGGTGGCGTCGAAGTCCTCGCTGGAGATGTCGGCGATGGCGGGGCGGGTCTGCTGGCGCGCGGCGTTGTTGACCAGGATGTCCAGCCCGCCCAGTTCGCGCACCGCACGCTCCACCAGCTGGCCGCAGAACCGCTCGTTGCGCAGGTCGCCGGGGATGGACACGCCCTTGCGGCCCTCGGCGCGGATCAGGGCGATGACCTCGCGCGCGTCCGGCTCTTCCTCGGGCAGGTGGTTGATGACCACGTCGGCGCCCTCGCGGGCATAGGCGATGGCGGCGGCGCGGCCGATGCCGCTGTCGCCGCCGGTGATCAGGGCGCGCTTGCCCTGAAGCCGGCCCGAGCCGCGATAGCTGGTCTCGCCGTGGTCAGGGCGAGGATTCATGCGCGAGGCGAGCCCCGGCCAGGGCTGGTTCTGGACGGCGAAGGGGGGCTTGGGATAGTCGGCGGCGGGCGGCGCCGTGGGCGCACCCGGCGGGTTCTGCGGCTGTTGCTGCGCCAGCGCGGGTCCGGCGGCGGCCGCGGCGGCGCCGAGGCCCGCCGTGGCCACGAATGTGCGGCGCGCCTTGTCGATGTCGGCCATGGTCTTCTCCTGATGGGAACGCCGTTTCTTAACCGGACGAGGTAGCGCCGGTTCCAACGGCGCAGCGAAGCGGCCGAGCGGAACATATCCGGACCCGCCGGATTGCCCTTCGACACCCTGCGACCCGCCAAGAGGACAGAGCCATGGAAGACCGCCGCGTTTGGGAGTTCGAGGAGAGCCTGTGGACGGCCGACGCCGACCACTATCGCGAGGCGGTGGACGACGACTGCCTGATGGTGGTTCCCGCCGCGCCGCATGTGGTGGCCGGGCGGGAGGCGATCGAGGCGGTGATCAACACGCCGCGCTGGAGCGAGGTGCGCTTCGAGCAGCAGCAGGTCTCACGCCCGCAGGAGGGCCTGATCGTGATCGCCTATCAGGTGACGGCGTCGAAGCTGGACGCCGAGGACTACACCGCCTTCTGCACCTCGACCTATCGCCGGATCGAGCACGATGTCTGGCGGGTGGTGCAGCACCAGCAGACCCCGCCGCTCTCGATCAGCGAATAGCGGCACCCGTTGCGCGTCAGGCGGCCGGTGCGGCCTCCTGGCGCGCGCGGAGAAGAGCGCTCTCGGCGCGTGCCGAGCGCAGCATGAACTTGAGCTGGTAGGTCAGCAGCCGCCAGTTCAGCGGCTTGGTGACGAATGCGGTGGCGCCGGCCTGAAAGGCGCGGTCGATCGCCTCCACGTCGTCTCGGCCGGTCGCCACGATCACGGGCAGCCGCTCCCAGCGCGGATCGGCCCGCATCCGGCCAAGCAGGTCGAAGCCGTCGATGCGCGGCATCTCCAAATCGGTGACGACCAGGTCGAAGGCACCCTTCTCGAGCCGTTCAAGCGCTTCGACGCCGTCGCCGGCCACCTCGATCTCGGCATGGACTGAGGCCAGGTTGACCTGGGCGAACTCCCGCAGGATCGGATCGTCGTCCACGAAGAGGATGCGGACCTCTTCGTCCAGAACGTAGAAAAAGCCGCTCAACTCAGGCCCTCGCACTCGGCCCGGGGGGACCACGAACACCGGCCGTCCTTAAGCCGCGGGTCATTAACGTGTCGTATCGGTGGAGGACTGGACACCGAAACGAGCGCCCGCCTTGCCCAAGACCCAAACCATCGCGCGCCACCTCGCCAAGCTGGTGCTGACCGCGCTGGGCGTCTCCTTTGCGGTGACGGCGGTGACGGCCGCCTGGATGGATGCGACGGCGCAGGCGCGGCTCGAGAGCGAGCGCCTGGTGCAGACCGCGCGCGTGATCGGCTCCCTGTCGGCCGAGGCGGTGGCGAATGGGGACCGCGCGGGCGCCTTCCGTGCGGTGCGCTCCATCTCGCAGATGCCGAGTCTCAGCTATGCGCGGCTTGAGACGCGCGACGGCGTGCTGCTGGCCGAAACCGGGGCGGGCGCGCGGCTGATCTCGGACGTGCGCGTGGATCACACGCAACGGCCCTCGCTGCTGCAGACGCTGAGGACGGGCTCGATCGAGGCGTCGGCGCCGGTGCTGTGGGAAGGCGTGGAGGTCGGCAAGGTGACGCTGTTCGGCCGCACGCCGGACCTGCGGACCCGCATCCTGGCGGCCCTGCTGCCGACGCTGCTGGGGGCGCTGGTGGCCATGCTGGCGGCGCTGGTGGTGGCGCTGCGGATGGCGAAGAGGATCAGCGCGCCGATCGTGGCGCTGGCCGGCCAGATCGGCGAAGTGCGCCGCACCAGCCGCTTCGAGCCCCAGAACGACATCGCCGCCGACGGCGAGGTTCGGGACTTGGTCGACGGCTTCAAGGACCTGCTGGGCAGCATCCGCGAACGCGACGCCCAGATCGCCGCGCAGATCGACAACCTGGAGGCCGAGGTCGCCAGCCGAACCGCCGAACTGTCCGACGCCAAGGGCGAGGCCGAGGCCGCCAACGCCGCCAAGTCCGACTTCCTGGCGGTGATGAGCCACGAGATCCGCACGCCGCTGAACGGCATCCTGGCGCTCAGCGACCTTCTGGCCCGCACCGCCCTGCCGCCCAAGCCCAAGCGCTACGCCGACATCATCTCGACCTCGGGCCGGTCGCTGCTGAACATCATCAACGAGATCCTGGATTTCTCGAAGGTCGAGGCGGGCAAGCTGGAGCTCGAGGCGATCGAGACCGACCTGGGCGAGATGATCGAGGATGTGGCCGACCTGTTCGCCGTCAAGGCGCAGGAAAAGGGGCTCGATCTCGCGACCTACGTCGATCCGACGCTGGGCACGGTCGCCGCCGACCCGGTGCGCCTGCGCCAGGTTGTCAGCAACCTTCTGAACAATGCGCTGAAGTTTACGGATGTGGGCGGCGTCCTGCTGTCGGTCGAACGTGCGGCCGAGCCCGGTCGGGTGCGGATCAGTGTGGAGGACACCGGACCGGGCATTCCGGCGGACCGCCTGCCGACCCTGTTCGAGGCCTTCACCCAGGCGGATCAGTCAACGACGCGCCGCTATGGCGGGACGGGCCTGGGCCTGACCATCTGCGATCGTCTGGTCGGGGCCATGAACGGGCGCTGGGAGTTGTCGAGCGTGGTTGGCAAAGGATCGACCTTCGCCTTTTCCGTGCCGCTTCAGGAGATTTCGCCGGCGGCCGAGCCGGTGGCGGCGCCCGCCGGCTGGTCGGTGGGCGTGGGCGGGCTGGAGGTCATGACCGGACGCGCCGTGCGACGCTATCTGCAGGCCTACGGCGTCGCTGAAGCCCCGGTCGGCGAAGCGCCGGCCGCCCTGGTCGGAGTGGGCGAGGCTGTCCCCAGCCTCGGCGTGCGCATCGGCGCCAAGGGTGGGGACGACGAGGGCGCCCTGTCCACGCCGCTGCGGCGGGAAGTGCTGGAGCACGCGCTGCGCGAGTTGCAGCAGGGGCGCAGGCCCGAGTGGTCGGGGGCGGCGGCACAGGCCGTGGCGAGCGTGACCTTCCCCGGCGTGCGGGTGCTGGTGGTTGACGATTCGGAGGTCAACCGCGAGGTGGCGTGCGAAGCGCTGGCGAGCCTGGGCGTCGAGGCGGACACGGCCGTGAACGGGCTGGAGGCGGTGGGGCGCGTCGCGGCCGAGCGCTTCGACCTGGTGCTGATGGACGGCTCCATGCCGATCATGGACGGCTTCGAGGCCGCGCGCTGCATCCGTGCCGAGGAGCAGGCTGAAGGGCGGACGGTCACCCCGATCTACGCCCTGACCGCGCACGTGATCGGCTCGGCCGCCGAGGCCTGGCGCGAGGCGGGCATGAACGGCGTGGTGCACAAGCCCTTCACCACCAACGACCTGCTGGAGGTGCTGAACGTGGTCTGCGCCGGCCGGTCGCAAGCCGTGACGGAGGCTGCGGCTCCGCAGCCGGAACCCACTCCGGCAGTCGCGGTCGGCGCACAGGCGGACGACAAAATCGGCGAGGAGGCCGACGACCTGTTCGATCCGGCGACGCGCGCGGATCTGCAGCGAATGGCGCAGCAGGGGCGGCCCGACTTCGTCGAGCGGGTCGAGCGGCTGTATCTCGAGAATGCGCCTTTGCGTCTGGCCGAGCTGACGGCGGCGGCGGACGAGGGGCGGCTGGAGGAGGTGGCGCGCGCCGCGCACGCGCTGAAGTCCATGAGCCTGAGCCTGGGCGCCCGTGCGGTGTCGGCGCTGGCGGCCGGTCTCGAGACGTCGGCCCGGAACGGCGAGGCGGCCACGCCGGAGCGGGTGGAGGCCATCACCGACGCCCTGCGCCGCACGGTGGTCGCGCTGGGCGGCGCGCCGGCCGAGCCGTCGGGACCGCTGGCCGAGCTGGAGCAGGGGCTCGCCCGCGACGAGCTGGAGATGCACTATCAGGCGCTGATGGACCCCAAGGGCGCCTTCAGCGGCAAGGTCGAGGCCCTGGTCCGCTGGACCTGCCCGGACAAGGGACGACGCTCGCCCGCCGACTTCATCCCCGCGCTGGAGCAGGCGGGCGCCATCGGCCGACTGACCGACTTCGCGCTGGAACGGGCGATGAGGGACATCGGGCCGCTCAGCGACGTGCGGGTGTCGGTGAACGCCTCGGCGGACGAGTTCCAGTCGGCCGACTTCGCCACGCGGGTCGCGGCGGCTCTGCGCCAGGCGGATTTCCCGCCCGAGCGGCTGGAGATCGAGGTCACCGAGACCGCCATGCTGAACGTCGCCTCCGCGCAGCAGTCGGTCGAGGCGCTGCGGGCGCTGGGCGTCGGCGTGGCGCTGGACGACTTCGGCGCCGGCTTCACCAGCCTGCATGCGCTGCGGGACCTGAAGTTCGCAACCCTGAAGGTGGACGCCAGCTTCATCGCCCGCTGTTGCGAGGACACCGCGTCCGCCGCCATCCTGCACGCGGTGATCAGCGTCGGCCGCGCGCTCGGCATGAAGGTGGTGTGCGAAGGGGTGGAGACGGCCGAACAGGCCAGCTTCCTGCGCATCGCCGGTGCGCACCTGCTGCAGGGCTACCACTTCCACAAACCTCAGGCGATCGACGATCTGGTCCGGACGCTGAGCCTGGAAGGCGACATCCGGGACGTGGCCTAGCCGCCGGCCACACCCGGCGCCGGGCGGGGAGCCAACCGCGGCCGCGGTCGTTAGGCTCTGCATGATCGGAGTTCTGGACAGCGTCGGCTCGCCCCGGATCGCGGCGGCGGAGGCGCTGGACGGCGTGCTGCGACGGGCGGACCGCGCCCGGCCGGTCGCCGTCCTCTGCCACTTCGACGCCGACGGCTTGTCGGCGGGCGCGATCCTGGTGCGGGCGCTCTCCGCCGCCGGCTGGTCGGCCACGCCGCTGCCGATCGGCAAGGGCGAGACGGCGTGGGACGCTTCGGTCAAGCAGCGGCTTGCGGACCTGAAGCCGTCCGCCCTGATCGTCGCCGACCTGGGGACGCGCGCCGAGCCGGTGATGGAGGGCGCGCCCACCCTGGTGATCGACCACCACACCCCGACAGGCCTGCCCTACGGCGCCGTCACGATCAGCGGCCATGGGCTGAAGCCCGAACCGACCACGGCGCTGCTGGCCTGGTGGGCGGCGGGGGCGCTGGGCGATCAGGAGAATCTGCTTTGGCTGGCCGCCATCGGCCTGATCGGCGACATGGCCGACGAAGCGGGCTTTCCGGAGCTGGCGCAGGCTCAAGGCCGCTGGGGCAAGACGGCGCTGAAGGACGCGGTGTCGCTGATCAACGCGCCGCGCCGCACGGCCGCCGCCGACCCGTGGCCGGCGCTCCGCCTGCTGCTGAGGGCCGATGGGCCCAAGGCCATCACCAAGGGTGGGGACGCCGACGCCCGCGCCTTGGTCGAAGCCAAGCAGGAGGTGCGCGAGGCGATGGACGCGGCCAAGCGCGTCGCGCCCAGGATCGCGGGGGACGTGGCGATGATCCGTTTTTCTTCCGGATGCCAGGTGCATCCGCTGATCGCCCAGCAGTGGCGCGGGCGGCTGCGCGACAAGATCGTGCTGGCGGCCAACACCGGCTATCGCCCCGGCTGGGTGCATTTCGCCGCGCGCTCGACGACCGGGCGCAACCTCATCGACTTCCTGGCCGAGCACCGGCCGCCCGGCGCCGACGAGCGCTATGGCAACGGCCACGCCCAGGCGACGGGCGGAGCGCTGAGGATAGCCGACTGGAACGCATTCGTGGCCGATCTCGGCCTGCCCGATCAGCAAGTGGACGCATGACCGACCCCGACCGACCGCTCCGTCTCGGCTTTCCCGTCAAGGTCATGGGCAAGCCGGACATGAAGACGCAGGACACCCGGCGCTGGCAGAAGAACCCGCACCTGAAGTGCTCGCTGGAGCTGCTGGACAAGGTGCTGGACTATCTGAAATCCGAGCGGCTCGACATGTACCGGCTGTCTTCGGACATCGCGCCCTATGCGACGCATCCCGACATGCCGCAGTTCCACTCCATGGTGGCCGACAGCGATGCGGAGCTGAGGGCGTTCGGCCGAAAGGCGCGCGACTATGACATCCGGCTGTCGTTCCATCCGTCTCAGTACATCCTGTTGAACGCGCCCAATCCTGAGCTGACCAAGAAGAGCATCTGGGACCTGGCCAGCCAGGCGGAGATGCTGGACCGGATGGAGCTGAACGACGAGGCGGTGATGATCACTCACGTCGGCGGCGTCTATGACGACCACGAAGCCAGCCGTGCGCGCTGGATCGAAGGCTGGAACCAGTGCCCCGAGCACGTCCAGCGCCGGCTGGTGCTGGAGAACGACGACATCCGCTTCTCGGCCGCCGATGTCCTGTGGATCCACGAGCGGACGGGCGTGCGCTGCGTCTTCGACTATCAGCACTTCTGGTGCCTGAACCCCGAGCGGGCCGACCTGCGGGAGACGCTGGAGGCCTTCATGCGGACTTGGCCGACGGGCGTGCGGCCCAAGATCCACTTCTCTTCGCCCCGCACGGAGCTGCGCGAGATCAAGCAGAAGATCACGCCCAAGCAACGCGAAGCCGCCGCGGCCGGCAAGACGAAGTCCAGAAAGGGCGACGTGCTGAAGTCGACGGTCAAGCCGACCGCGCGCATCCGCACGGTGCTGCGCCCGCCGATCTGGACGGGGCACGCCGACTTCACCAATCCGTTCGAGTTCGCCACCTTCATGCGGACGGCGGAGGGGCTGGAGTTCGACATTATGCTGGAGTCCAAGTCCAAGGACCTGAGCCTGCTGCGGCTGCGGGCGGACATGCTGCGCTATGCGCCGGACGTGGCGGCGCGGTTCGGCATCACCGCCGCCGACGCCCAGCGCCTGGCCGAAGACGAGGCGCTGGTCGATGAAGAAGCCGACAGCGAAGAGGACGCCGACGTCGATGAAGGCGGGCTGGCGGCGAACGGCTGATCCGTCCGCCGCCGCCTTGAGGCGTCAGATGATCGGCTTGCCGCCGGTCACGGCGATGGTTGCGCCCGAAATGTAGCTGGCGTCGTCGGAGGCCAGCAGCACATAGGCGCCCGCCAGCTCCGCGGGCTGGGCGGGGCGGCCGAACGGCACCTGCGAGCCGAAGTTCTCGACCTTCTCGGCCGGCATGGTCGAGGGGATCAGCGGGGTCCACACCGGGCCGGGTGCGACGGCGTTGGCGCGGATCTGCTTTTCGGCCAGCAGCTGCGCCAGACCGCCGGTGAAGTTCTGGATCGCACCCTTGGTGGTGGCGTAGGCCAGCAGCTGCGGGCTGGGCGTGTCGGCGTTGACCGAGGCCGTGTTGATGATCGAGGAGCCCGGCGCCATGTGCGGAACCGCATCCTTGGTGATGTAGAACATGGCCGAGATGTTGGTGGCGAAGGTGGCCTCCCACTCCTCGTCGGGAATCTCGTCGATGCTGTCGTAGCTCATCTGGCGGGCGGCGTTGTTGACCAGGATGTCGATGCGGCCGAAGGCGTCCACCGCCCGGCGGACCAGTTCACGGCAGGTCTCGCGATGGGAGATGTCGCCGGCGAACAGCTCGCAGCGGCGGCCCGCGTCCTCGACCAGGCGGCGGGTCTCGGCGGCGTCCTCCTCTTCATCCAGATAGGCGACCAGCACGTCCGCGCCCTCGCGCGCGAAGGCCAAGGCGACAGCGCGGCCGATGCCGGAATCGGCGCCGGTGATCACCGCGACCTTGTCGGCCAGACGGCCCGAGCCCTTGTAGGTGGCTTCGCCGTAGTCGGGGACCGGGTCCATGGCGTCGCTGGAGCCGGGGCGGGGCTGCTGGGCGGTCTTGAACGGGGGCTTGGGATAGTCGCGCATGGTCGTCTCCTGCGGGGAGCCAGAGGGGAGAAGAGGCAACCCACGGGGCGGCACTCGGTTCGAGCGTGGCCGCCGAATAAGATGAAAGCGGCGGCTCCAGGAACAACACCTCGGCGCGCCTCGTTCGAGCGGAATGTCAGAACCCGCCAAGAAGACCCGCGACGCCGATCCCTTGTACGCCGCCGAAGCGCCCGGGAAGATCCGGGGGGATTTCGCGCCCTCGGACGAACTGCTGATCGACGGGCAGGAGGAGGTTTTTTCTCGCGCCGAGGTCGAGAGCGGCCGGATCGAGCATCAGGCTGGAACGGACGCCCGGCCGGGCGAGGAGCCGGACGTGGAGGGATCGCGATGAAGCGTCTGTTCGTCATTCTCGTCGTTGGCGTCTCCGCCCTGTGCCTGAACGCCTGCGATCGGGGACAGACGCGCGAGGAAGCGCCCGGTCGCCGCAGCGCCGACCCAAGCGCCAACGTCGGCGGCGCCCTGACCGGGCCCAAGCCGACCCCGCAGGTCGCCACGCCGGCCCGCAAGCCGCTGAACAACCAGCCGGAGCACTCCGGGCGCACGGGCGAGGAGGCGCGGCGAGACCAGATCCAACCGGCCGAGTGACGCCTCGCCCGTCTGTCGCGGGGGTTGTCGGCTTCACCTGATGAAGCTTCGCCGTTTTTAAGATGTTGTTCAGCGACACGGCCACAGGCTGACGGCGGTCGGGGCGAGACGATCCCGACGATGATCAGCTTCGGGGGAAGCGAATGGGACGTCGGCACGCGATCGATCGCGCGTTCGAACTGGCGCGAACCGGCGCCTATGCCATCGCCAGCGACATACGCTCGGCCCTGTCAGGCGAAGGATACTCGGCGGCTCAGCTTGAGCTGCTTCGGGCGCCGAGTCTCCGGCGGGACCTGATCCGCGCCTGCCGCGAGGCGGGGCGAGACGAGCGGCGGCCGGCCTCGTAAGCGCACGAACGACTTGCGCCTTTACGGTGAAGCTGCTGTCTTCACCCTTGGGGATCGTGAGCGGGGGCGCGATGATCGCAGGTCGGCTGAGGGCCAACGGGCGCGGCCTGAAACACGGTGCGCGGGCTTGCCCCGACACGGGCGCGGCGGCGCGGCCCCGCATTCTGATCCTGGGAAAATACTACCACCCACGGCCGGGTGGCATCGAGCACGTCACCCAGGTTCACGCCGAACATCTGGCCCGGCGCTGCAGCGTCGAGGCGCTGGTGAATGCGGGGCGAGGCGAGCGTGCGGGCGAGGAGCGGATCGGCGGCGTGCGGGTGCGCCGCATGCGGACCGACGCCGTGCTGATGTCGCAACCGCTGGCGCTGTCGCTGTTATGGATGATGCGGCCGGCGGATCATGAAGAGGTGCATCTGCATGCGCCCAACCCCTACGCCGCGACGGTGCTGTGGCTGAAGCTGCGGACGACGCCGCAGCAGCGCCTACCGCGTCTGTTCGTGATCCACCATGCGGACGTGCAGGGACGATGGCTGGTGCTGTTGCTGCTGCGCCCGCTGTACCGGGATCTGGCGCGTCGGGCCGAGCGGGTCGTCGTGACCTCGCTGCGGAACTTTGAAATGTCGCGGGATCTGCCGCGAGATGTGCGGATCGGGGTCGTGGCTCCCTCGGTGAAGCTGGATCAACACGCGGCCGGAGAGGCGGAACGGGCCGAGGCGCGCGCGTGGCGGCTGGCGCGGCATGGCGAGGCGCCGCTGGTGGGATTCGTGGGGCGCCATGCACGCTACAAGGGCTTGCATGTGCTGATCCGGGCCCTCGCCGCGATGCCGGGCGTGCGCGCGGTCGTCGCCGGCGAAGGCCCTTGCCGCAGGGAAGCGCAGGCGCTGGCGGTCGATTTGGGTGTCGCGGACCGCGTCGATTTCCTCGGCGAGATCAGCCAAGCGGACAAGGCGAGGCTTTTGCTGGCGGTGGACGTGCTGGCCTTCCCGTCGACCGACGCCACCGAAGCCTTCGGCGTGGTGCAGCTAGAGGCGATGCTGCTGGGCGCGCCGGTGGTGGCCAGCCGTCTGCCGACCGGCGTGGCCGATGTGGCCATAGACGGCGTCACCGCCCTGACCTGCGCGCCGGGCGACGCCGACGACCTGGCGAGGCGCCTGATGCAGGTGCTGGACGATCCGCCGCTCGCCGAGCGGCTGCGTCTGCGCGCGCGGGCCCACGTTCTGGAGCGGTTCAGCGAGACCCTGATGTTGGCGCGGCTGGACGAACTGCTTGGCCTTTCGCCCGCCCGCGAGACGGCGGCGTGAGCGTCCGGCGCGGGCTGGCGGCGGCGTCGATCTGGCAGGGCGCCAACTATCTGCTGCCCCTGATCACCTTTCCCTATCTGGCGCGCGTGCTGGGCGTCGAAGGCTTCGGGTTGATCGGCATGGCGGCGGCGATCACAGGCTATGCGCTGATCCTGGTGGATTGGGGCTTTTCCCTCAGCGCAGCGCAGGCGGTGGCGCGCATGCGGGACGACCTCGTTGCGACCAGCGACCTGATCTGGGCCACGGTGCTGGCCAAAGCGTGGCTTTGCGCGGCGGGACTGGCTGGGTTGGCGCTGGCGGCGGCGCTTTCGCCGGATGCGCTACGGCCGGTGCTGTGGGCCTCGGCCCTGGCGGCGCCGGCGGCGGTGCTGAACCTGGATTGGGCGCTGAAGGGGGCGGAGGCGCTGGGGCGGTTCGCCTGGACCTCGGTCGTTGGACGGCTGGTGGCCGCGCCCCTGGTGTTCCTGCTGGTGAGGGACGCCGGTGACGCCGCGCTGGCGGCGCTGTGCGTCAGCCTGGGCGCGCTGGCGACGGCCATGCTGACCCTGTGGCAGGCGCGGGCGATCGGTCTGCTGCGTCGCCCATGCTTTCGCGTCCCGGCGGCCTGGAGGCAGTTGAAGGCGGGCGCGCATGTGTTCGGCTCGACCGCCGCGATCTCGCTCTACACCAACACCCTGTCGGTGGGGCTGGGCATGATCGCGGGCGCCGGGCAGCTGGGTCTGTTCGCCATGGCCGAGCGCATCCGCAGGTCCGCGCAAGGGGCGCTGTCCCCCATCCTGACGGTGTTCTTTCCGCGCATCAGCACCCTGCACGCTCGTGATCCGGAGGCGGCAAGGCGGACGGCCTGGCGCCTGCTGCGGATACAGGGCGGTCTGGCGGCGGCGCTGGCCCTGCTGCTGGCGGGCGCCGCACCCCTGCTGGTGCGCCTGCTGGCCGGGCCGGAGGCGGAGGGGGCCGTGCCCGTGCTGCGGGCCATGGCGCCTTTGGTCTTCCTGGTCGGGATCAACAATGCGCTGGGCGTGACGGTGCTGCTGCCCTTCGGGCTGAAGCGCGCCTTCACAGTCGCCATCCTGGCCGGCGGAGCGGTCGGGTTGATGCTGCTCTGGCCGCTGGCGAGCCGGTATGGCGCGGCGGGCGCGGCCTGGACCGCGGTCGCCGCCGAGGTCGTGGTCGCCGGGTTGATGGGCTGGGCGGCGGTTCGCGCGTTCGGCGCCAAGGGGCGAGCGCCTTTGGCGGGCGCCGAGGAGCCGGCGTCGTGAGCCTGACGGTCTCGGTGATCGTGCCGACCTGGCGACGGCCCGCCGACCTGCACCGGTGCCTGCACACGCTGGCCGACCAGGCGCGGGCGGCCGATGAGGTGCTGGTCATCCATCGCGCCGAGGACGCCGAGACCGTGCAGGTGCTGGAACAGGCGCCGGCAGGCTTGGCGCTGCGCCGCGTCGTCGTGGAGGCCGCGGGGCAGGTGGCGGCGCTGAACCGGGGGCTGGAGGCGGCGCGGGGAGACATCATCGCCATCACCGACGACGATGCGGCGCCGCGACGCGACTGGCTGCAGCGCATTGTAGAAGCTTTCGAGCACGACCCAACGCTGACGGGGCTGGGCGGACGCGACTGGCTGCACGTCGAGGGGCGATCGGCGACCGGCGAACGCCGCGAGGTCGGGTGGGTGCAGGCCTGGGGTCGTTGCATCGGCAATCACCACCTGGGTGCAGGCGCGCCGCGCGAGGTGGACATCCTGAAGGGCGCCAACATGAGCTTTCGCCGCGCGCATCTCGGCGGCCTGCGCTTCGATGCGAGGCTGAAAGGCGAGGGCGCGCAGGTGTGCAACGACATGGCGTTCTGCCTGGCGCTGCGAAAGGCGGGGCGGCGGCTCGTCTATGATCCGGCCGTGGCCGTCGACCACTTCCCCGGCGTGCGTCACGACGTCGACCAGAGGCGAGGCTTTTCGGCCGAGGCGCAGGCCGATCAGGCGCACAACGAGACGCTGGCGCTGCTGGACTTCCTGCCGCGCGGGAGGCGGGCGGTGTTCCTGACCTGGGCGCTGGCGCTCGGGACGCGCGCCAATCCTGGGCTGCTGCAAGGGTTCAGGTGGACGCTGTGGTCCGGACCGCGCGAGGCGACGATGCGCGTGCAGGCGACGCTGGCCGGTCGCATCCACGGCTGGGGCGCTTGGCGCGCTGCGGCGCGGACGTCGACGTGACGGCGCGGGAGGAGTGGCTGGCGGCCCTGCCGCCGCTGGCTGTCGCGGCGGCGATGGCGGCAGGCGGGATCGGAGGCGCGCTGACCTGGGTGTTCGCCCCCGTGGCCTTGGCGTCGGGGCTGTGGCTGTATGCGCGAGCGCCGTCGCGGGGGTTCATCGCCTTCTGCTACATGCTGTGGATGGTCGCGCCGTTCGTGCGGCGACTGGCGGACTGGCAGGGCGGACGCCACGACCTGAGCCCGATCATGCTGGCGCCGGCGCTGGTTACGGGGCTCGGCCTGTTCAGCGCCTTGCGCGCCGGGCCGCAGCTGCTGGGGCGCGGGTTCCTGCCGTTCGGGGTGGCGGCGATTGTGTGCCTCTACGGAGGGCTGCTGGGGCTGTCGCAGGGCCGGGGAGCGGCGGCGCTGTTCGGCCTGCTGAACGCCTTGGCGCCCATCGCCCTGGCCATCCACATCCTGGTGCTGAGGCGTGACGCGGATCATGCGGCGGGCGCCGTGTTCGGGATGCTGGCCTGGGGCGGCATGATCATGGGCGCCTATGGCGTCCTGCAGTATCTGTCGCCGCCGCCCTGGGACGTGGCGTGGATGCGCGCGGCCGAGATCGCCTCCGTCGGCCAGCCGAGCCCGCGACAGGTGCGGGTGTTCGCCACCATGAATGCGCCGGGACCGTTCGCGGTGATGATGTCGGCCTGCCTTTTGGCGATGCTGGCGGGCGCAGGAGGACGAGCGCGATGGCTGGGCGCGCCTGCGGGCGGCGTCGCCCTCGTGCTGTCGCTGGTGCGGTCGGCCTGGGGCGGGCTGATCATCGGCGTCGGTGTGCTGATCGCCCTGGCGTCGGCGAAACGACGCCTGGGGTATCTGGCGGCGGCCTGTGGGCTGGCATTGGCGACCGCGCCGCTGGCGGCGTTCGGTGCGGCCGAGGCGGTCGGCGTCCGGATCGGAGGCCTGGCGCGGCTGGATCAGGACGTCAGCCTGCAACGGCGCGCGGCCTTTCACGCCGAGATGACGATGGAGGTGCTGGCCAATCCGCTGGGCCGCGGGCTCGGCGGCACGGGGGTGGCGACGCGGTTGAGCACGGACGAGGCGGCGCTCGGCGCGCGCGGCGCCTTCGACAGCGGGGTGCTGGACCTGCTGTTCACCTATGGCTGGGCGAGCGCGGTGATGCTGGCGGCGGTGATCGCGATCGGAGTCGGCGCGCTGCGGGCGAGCTGGAGCGGGCCGGGCGCGCAGCTGGCCGCCGCCATTGTGGTCGGGACCACCGCGCAGCTGCTGTTCTTCAACGTGCTGGGCGGTGCGACGGGGATGCTGGTGTTTCCGCTCGCCGCCCTGGCGCTGGCTCTGGCCGACAAAGAGGGCGGGGCGCGGGGGTGAAGACGCTGCAGGTCGGGCTGGAGTGGCTGCCGGAGCGCACGGGCGGGCTGCCGCGCTATTTCCACGACCTGCTGGGCGCCGCGCCCGGGCGGTTCGAGGTGACCGGACTGGTGGTCGGATCGGCGGATGTCGCCAGGGCGACCGGCGGGCGGGTGCGGAGCTTCGCGCCGGCGTCCGCCTCGCCGCCGATGCGGCTGCTGGGGGCCCGCCGGGCGATCAGCGCGGTTTTGCGAGAGAACGCGCCCGATCTGGTCGCCAGCCACTTCGCCTTGTCGGTGCTGCCGGCGCTGGACCGGATTCGCATCCCGCACGTGGTGCACTTCCACGGGCCGTGGGCGCTGGAGGGAGCGGCCGAGGGTCAGGGCGGGGCGCGGCGGCTGGCCAAGCGGGCGGTGGAGCGCGCCGTTTATTCGCGCGCCGACGCCCTGATCGTGCTGTCGGAGGCGTTCGGGCGGGTGCTGTGCGAGGACTATGGGGTCGAGGCGGGCCGCATCCATGTCGTGCCCGGCGGGGTGGACGCTGCGCGCTTCCACGTAGCGGAGAGCCGGTCCGACGCGCGAAAACGGCTGGGCTGGCCGGAGGATCGCCCGGTTCTGCTGACGGTCCGGCGGCTGGTGCGGCGCATGGGGCTGGAGGTTCTGATCGAGGCCATGCCGGAGGTGGTGCGCCGTCGTCCCGACGTGCTGCTGCTGATCGCCGGGAGGGGACCGCTGGAGGCGGAGTTGCGCGCGCGGATCGAGGCGGCGGGGCTGGCCGCCCACGTGCGGCTGATCGGCTTTCTGCCGGAAGAGGCGCTGCCGCTGGCCTACCGCGCGGCCGATATCGGCGTCACGCCCAGCCAGGCGCTGGAGGGCTTCGGCCTCGTGGCGCTGGAATGTCTGGCGGCGGGAACGCCGGTGGTGGTGACGCCGGTCGGCGGCCTGCCTGAGGCGGTGGGGCCCTTGACCACGCTGGTGTGCGAGAACGCCGGCGCAGGCGCCTTGGCCGAGCGGATCGGCGCGATGATCGAGGGTGTGGAGCGACCCGGCGCCGCCGCCTGCCGCGCCCATGCGCGGGCGCACGACTGGGACGTGATCGCGGGGCGGGTGGCGGAGGTCTATCGCGCGGTGCTGGCGCGATGAGGCCGCCCGCGGTGCTGTTCGTGGACCAGTCGGGCGAGATGGGCGGGGCCGAACTGTCGCTGCTGGACATCGTGCGGAGGCGCAAGGGCCGCTCGGAGGTCTGCCTCTTTGGTGACGGGGCTTTCGCCGTGCGGCTCCGGGACGCGGGTGTGCCGGTGAGGGTCCTCGGCCTGGGGGGCGTTGATGGCGTGAGGCGGAAGTCGGGTCTGGGAGCGCTGCTAGCCGCGCCCGCACTGGTGGTGGCGGTGATCCGCCTGGCGCGGATGGCGCGGCGGTTCGACGTGGTGCACGCCAACACCTTGAAGGCGTTCGTGGTTGCGGCGCTTGGGCGGCCTCTGCACCGCCGGCCGGTGGTGTGGCATCTGCGTGACCTGCTGACGCCCGAGCATTTCGGAAGCGGGTGGCGTCGGGGCGTGGCGTGGCTCGGCCGGGCGGCCGCCGCCGAGGTCATCGCCAACTCGCAAGCTACGGCCGAGGCGCTGAGGCGGGCGGGCGGCCCGCACGCCCGTGTGATCCACAACGGCATCGATGCGACGCCGTTTGAAGGGCTGGAGCGCACAAGGAGCCGCGGGGCGTTGCTGACCGAAACGGGCCTTGCGTCCGACCGGCCGGTGGTCGGCGTCTTCAGCCGACTGGCCGAGTGGAAGGGGCAGGCGGTGCTGCTCGAGGCGCTGACCCGCCTGCCCGAGGTTCAGGCGGTCCTGGTCGGCGGGCCGCTGTTCGGGGAGGAGGCCTATGAGGCCGAGTTGCGATCGATCATCGCGACCTGGGGGCTGGAGACGCGTGTGCAGATGCTGGGCGCGCGGTCAGACGTGCCGCGGTTGATGTCGGCGGTGGATGTGGCGGTGCACGCCTCGGTCGCGCCCGAGCCCTTCGGGCGGGTCATCGTCGAGGCCATGCTGGCGGGAACGCCGGTGATTGCGACACGGGACGGCGGAGTGGGGGAGCTGGTCGAGGCCGGTGAGACGGGCCTGCTCGTTCCACCCGGCGACCCGGAGGCGATGGCTGTGGCGATAAGGACGCTGCTGGCCGATCCGGGGGAGGCGAGGCGGATGGCGGAACGCGCCAGAGCCATGGCGCAAGCGCGCTTCTCCCTGAGCCGCTGCCTGGAGGCGGTCGAGGCGGTGCTGGCGGGCGTTCGCGACGGCAAGCGGAGCCTTTAGCCGGCGCAGTCGTTGTTCTCGCCGAACCGTGGAGCCAGACCATGCGCCGTCGCCTTGTCGTCCTGTTGTCCGCCAGCGCGCTTCTGTCGGCCTGCGGGGCGCCCGAGCCGGAAGGCCCGGCGCCGGTCGAGCCCTCGGCCGCCCCCTCGCCGGGCGCGGCGGTCGCCGCATCCACGGGATCGGTGACCTACGCCTGCGAGAGCGGACAGGCGGTGACGGCGACCTATCCGAACGCCGACAGCGCGCAGATCGCCTATGGCGGCCGGACCTATGCGACGCGCAGCGTGCAGTCCGCCAGCGGCGCCCGCTACATCGGCGACGGCGTGGAGTGGTGGACGGCCAGCCGCAACGGGCAGGAGGGCGCGACGCTCAGCCGCCTAGGGCCCGACGGACAGACGGCGGTGGCGGTGCTGGAGCGCTGCACGCGGCCCACGGCGGGCTCGGCGCCCCAGACCCCGCCGGGACAGACGCCGGTCGTCGCCGCCGCGCCGGGAGCGAACGGAACCGCCGAGCCCTGCCGCGCCGCCGAGCTGAGGCTGTCGGATGACGGCGGCGACGCGGGCATGGGCCATCGCGTCAGCATCATCGGCGTGCAGAACACCGGCGCGCAGCCCTGCAGCCTGCTCGGCTACCCGACCGTGACGCTGCAGGACGCCCGGGGAGGGGCGCTGAGCCAGGTGCGCGCCCAGCAGAACCCCGGCGGCTACCTGCGGGCGGGCCAGTCCCCGGTCGCGGTGACGCTGGCGGCGCAGGGCAAGGCCTTTTTCGATCTGGCCTGGACCGTCATGCCGAACGAGGGCGAGGGCGAGACCACCTGTCCCACCGCCGCGCGGGTGCGGGTCGCCGTGCCGAACGACGCCTCGCCGCTGAACCTCGACAAGAGCTTCACGCCTTGTGGGCGCAAGATCGAGGTCAGCCCGTTTCGCGCGGAGGCCGAACCGGATCGCTGAAGATCGGCGGGGATCGGCCACGCTGGAAACGGCGCGCGTTTCGGCGTAACCCGCGCCCATGACCAGCGGATTCCATGCGCGCGTCGCGCAAGAGCTTCAAGACATCTCGGCCCAGGGGCTGACCAAGCCCGAGCGGATCATCGCCTCTCGTCAGGGCCCCGCGATCCAGGTGAACGGGCGCGAGGTGCTGAACTTCTGCGCCAACAACTATCTGGGCCTGGCCGGCGACGAGCGGGTGACGCAGGCCGGGATCGCAGCGGCCGAGCGCTGGGGCGCGGGCACCGCCTCGGTGCGCTTCATCTGCGGCACGCTGGAGATTCACAAGGAGCTGGAGGCGGCGATCGCGGCCTATCTGGGCTTCGAGGACGCTATCCTGTTCGCCGCCGCCTTCGACGCCAACGGCGGCCTGTTCGAGCCGCTGCTGGGGGCGGAGGACGCCATCGTCTCCGACAGCCTGAACCACGCCTCGATCATCGACGGGGTCCGGCTGTGCAAGGCCAAGCGCTATCGCTTCGCCAACTCGGACATGGACGATCTGGAGACCCAACTGAAGCAGGCGCGGGCGGACGGGGCGCGCGACATCATCATCGCCACCGACGGCGCCTTCTCGATGGACGGCTATATCGCCAGGCTGAACGATATCCGGGCGCTGGCGGACCGCTATGACGCGCTGATCATGGTGGACGACTGCCACGCCACCGGATTTCTGGGGCCGCAGGGACGGGGCTCGTTCGCGCACCACGGGGTCAAGGTCGACTTCGTCACGGGCACCTTCGGCAAGGCGCTGGGCGGGGCCATGGGCGGCTTCATCTGCGCCTCCAAGCCGGTGGTCGAACTGTTGAAGCAACGGGCGCGGCCCTACCTTTTCTCCAACGCTCTGGCGCCCGCCGTGTGCGGCTCGAGCCTTGAAGCCATCCGCATCGCGCAAGGCGAAGAGGGCGACCGGCTGCGCACGCGCCTGTCGGCCAACGCCCACCGCTACCGAACCGCCATGACGGATGCGGGCTTCACCCTGCTGCAGGGCGAGCACCCGATCATCCCGGTGATGCTGGGCGACGCCAAGCTGGCGCAGGATATCGCCGCGCGGATGCTGGAGCTCGGCGTCTATGTGATCGGCTTCTCCTTTCCCGTCGTGCCTCGCGGGCAGGCGCGCATCCGCACCCAGATGTCGGCGGCGCATACGTTCGAGCAGATTGATCAAGCGGTCGCGGCTTTCACGACGGCCGGCAAGGAACTGGGAGTGATCCAATGACGCAGACCATGAAGGCCCTGGCCAAGACCGGGCCCGTGCAGGGCCTCGAACTGATCGATGCGCCGGTGCCGGAGGCCGGGCCGGAGGACGTGCTGATCAAGGTGCACCGGGCGGCGGTGTGCGGCACCGACATCCACATCTGGAACTGGGACGAGTGGTCCCAGAAGAACGTGCCGACGCCGATGATCACCGGGCACGAGTTCTCGGGCGAGATCGTCGGCATCGGTTCGGAAGTCGACCGCCGGCTGAAGGTCGGCCAGCGGGTGTCGGCCGAGGGGCACGTGATCGACCTGAACTCGGAGGCGGCGCGCGCCGGCCACTTCCACCTGGACCCCAAGACGCGCGGCATCGGTGTGAACCGCCAGGGCGCCTTCGCCGAATACGTGGTGGCGCCGGCCTTCAACGTCATCGAGCTGCCGGACGAGGTGCCCTACGAGATCGGCTCGATCCTCGACCCCTTCGGCAACGCCGTGCACACGGCCCAGCAGTTCGATCTGCTGGGCGAGGACGTGCTGGTCACGGGCGCAGGACCGATCGGCATCATGGCGGCGGCGGTGGCGCGGCATGCGGGCGCGCGCACCGTGGTTCTGACCGACATCAACGACTACCGGCTGGAGCTGGCGGGGAAGGTGGCGCCGGGCGTGCGTACGGTGAACACCACGCGCGAGGACCTGCACGATGTGATCCACGAGCTGGGCATGAAGGTCGGCTTCGACGTGGCGCTGGAGATGTCCGGCTCGCCCATCGCCTTCAAACAGTGCGTGGACACCCTGATCATGGGCGGCGGGCTGGCGCTGCTGGGCATTCCGGCCAAGCCGATGGAGACGGACTGGGGCGCGATCATCCTGAAGGCGCTGACGATCAAGGGCGTCTACGGCCGCGAGATGTTCACGACCTGGAGAAAGATGCTGGGCCTGCTGAAGGCGGGGCTCGACCTCACGCCGCTGATCACCCACCAGATGAGTTACGAGAACTACCGCGAGGGCTTTGAGGCCATGCGGTCGGGCAAGTCCGGCAAGGTGGTGCTGGACTGGGCGGCTTAATCGGATGAGCGCCGTCGTCGACTTTCTGAGCGGCGACGGCGCGGACCGGGCGGGGCGGACGCTGGAGCAGGTGCTCGCCTTCGACGACGCGGCGCTGGAGCGCCATCACGACTACATCCAGTGGCTGTTCCCGCTGACCGAGCCGAGCGGCGCCGTGCCCGGATCGCCGGTGCTGAGTGCGGCTGACGTCGCGGCCCTGCGGAGCTCGACCGAGGCGCAGGGCAATCTGCGGCGGGGTGCGGCGCGGATGCTGGTCTTCTACCGCGACACCCGGCATTGGCGCGCGCCGGTAGACCACAATCATCTGCGGATCACCCGCATCCTCCGCTCGCTGCGGCTGCTGGTCAGCGACGCGGCGGCGGACGACTTTCATGCGGCGATCGCCAATCTGTCGGCGGAGGCGCCGATCAACGCGCGCAGCCGCGCCTTCTGGGCCGCGGCCTGAACGGCTACTGCGCCTTCAGGAGCTTCATCAGCGCGGGCTCGAATCCCTTGGTCTCGGAGCCGGGCAGGACCTCGGCGATGCGACCGCTCTCATAGAGATCGACGACCACAGGATGGACATAGGAGGATCGGCACACGGTGGGCGTGTTGCCGAGCAGGCCCGCCACGGCCTTCATGCACACGGTGATCTTGCGTCGCCCGTCCGTTTGCGAGGTCGGCGGGTCCATGTCGCGGAAGGCGCGGGCGGCCGAGACCGTGCCGGCCCAGGTGCGGAAGTCCTTGGCCGAAAAGCCCTCGCCCATGGCCTCGCGGATGTAGGCGTTCACGTCATCGGAGGTGATCGGGCACAGGGTCCCATCGGCCGTGCGGTATTTGAACATCTGCTGGCCCGGCAGATCCTCCAGCGTGCGGACGACGCGCGCCAGACGGCGGTCGCGGACGCTGACCTTGTGCTCGACGCCGCTCTTGCCCTTGAACTCGAAGGTCATGGCCGCGCCGTCCACGTCGATGTGGCGCTTGTTCAGGGTGGTGAGACCATAGGAGCGGTTCTGCTTGGCGTAGGTCGCATTGCCGACCCGGATCAGGGTGATCTCCAGCAGGCGCACGGCGGTGGCCAGCACCTTGTCGCGGCAGACACCTTTCAAGCCAAGGTCATGCTCGACCCGCTCGCGCAACTTGGGCAGGGCTCGGGCGAAGGCGGGCAGCTTGTCGAACTTGTGCTCGGAGCGGGCCGTGCTCCAGTCGTTGTGATAGCGGTACTGCTTTCGGCCCTTCACGTCGCGGCCGGTGGCCTGGATGTGGCCGTTGGCCCGCGGGCAGATCCAGACGTCCGTCCAGGCCGGCGGGATGGCCAGCATGCGAATGCGGTCCAGCACCTTGGGGTTCTTGACGGTCGCGCCCTTGGCGTCCCGATAGGTGAAGCCCTTGCCCGCGCGGCGGCGGGTGATGCCGGGCGTGTCGTCATTGCACCAGGCCAGACCGGCTGGGGCCTCAAGATCGACCTCGAAGGTCGCGGCGCCGTCGGCCATCAGGCGGCGTCCTCTTGCTGATCCAGCTTGTCGTGCAGCCCGTCGATCCACTTGCGGCCTGGGTCGCCGCCCCACAGCAGCCAGGCGATGTAGCCGGCAGACGGCTTGTCCGGATCGCCCCAGTTCTTGCCGCGCTTGTCCACGTTGTGGCGGGCGAAGTAGCTGTACATCGACTTTATGTCGCGCTCGCTGACGGCATGCTGACCCTTCAGCTGTTCGGCGCGCCGTCGGCCGACATCGGTGCCGCCCCGGCCATGCTGTTCGCGCAGCTCCAGCCCCTTTGCCGCGCAGTCGGCGACGCCCTTGGGCGGGGTGCGCTGCTTGTCGGTGAAGGGGGTCTTGGAGGCCATGGCGCGGGTCCGTTGAAGCCTGCGACGAACGCGGCGGCGAAGGCGCGAGTTCCGCTTGACCCCCGGGGCGGAGCAGGGGACGAGGCGGCATGAACTATCGCCACAGCTTTCACGCCGGAAACTTCGCCGATCTGGTCAAGCA
This sequence comes from Pseudomonadota bacterium, assembly GCA_023456105.1. Taxonomy (GTDB): domain Bacteria; phylum Pseudomonadota; class Alphaproteobacteria; order Caulobacterales; family Caulobacteraceae; genus Brevundimonas. The sequence continues at coordinate 63,814 of JAEYAO010000066.1, forward strand.
CGCGCTGCTGCTGTGGCTGCTGGATGAGCGGCGGGAGAGGGGCCGCGTCGAGGTACTGGACACCCACGCCGGCGCCGGTCTGTACGACCTGAGCGGCGACGCCGCGCGCTCCAGGGAGGCGAAGGCCGGGGTGCAGCGGCTGATGACGGCGGACGGCCTGCCGCCGCGCATGCAGGCGCTGGCCGAGGCCGTGCGGGCGATCAATGCGGCCGGCGAGACGCGCCTTTACCCGGGTTCGCCGCTGCTGGCGGCGCGCGCGCTGCGGCCGGGTGACGCCTATGTAGGCCATGAGCTGAACCCGCCGGTGCTGGAACTGCTGGAAGAGGCGCTGGACGCCTATCCGGAAGCGGCGGCGCATGCGGGCGACGGCTATGCGGCGACAGGGTCGGTGCGGCCGGGGGCGCTGGTGCTGATCGACCCGCCGTTCGAGCGGCCGGACGACTACGTCCGCTCGGCCGAGGCGGGGATGGCGGCGGCGAGGCGAGGGGCCGTGGTCGCTGTGTGGACGCCGCTGAAGGACATGGAGACGCTGGACGGATTCCTGCGCCGGCTGTCCGGACCAGTGCTGGTGGCGGAGGCGCGGCTGCGGCCGCTGACCAATCCGATGAAGATGAACGGCTGCGCCATGATGGTGCTGAACCCGCCGGAGGGAGCGGACGCCGCCGCGCGCGAGATCTGCGGCTGGGTGGTCGAGGCGTTGGGCGAGCCCGGCGGCAAGGCCGAGGTGTGGCGCCTGTAGGCCCGCGTGCTTAGGTCAGGCGCATGAAGCCCATCGCCATCTTGGAAACCGGCCAGCCGCCCGAGGCGCTGCGCGACGCGTTCGACGACTATCCAGCCCGGTTCCGGGCGTTGCTGGGCGAGGGCGTGGCGACGGTGCGTTTCGACGTGCAGGCCGGGCGGCTGCCGGACGATCCGTCCGACTTCGCGGGCGCCATCGTCACCGGATCGGCGGCGGGGGTGTACGACGACCTGCCCTGGATCCGGCCGCTGCTGGACTGGATCCGCGATGCGCGAGGCAAGACCCGGCTGGTCGGCATCTGCTTCGGGCATCAGGCCATGGCTCAGGCGCTGGGAGGCGACGTCGAGAAGTCCGATCGCGGCTGGGGCGTCGGCCTGCACCGCTACGAGGTGTCGGGGATCGAGGATTGGATGCACCCGCGCGCCGACAGCATCGCCATTCCCGTGTCGCACCAGGATCAGGTGGTGGTGCAGCCGCCGGGATCGCGCGTGATCGCCTCCAGCGCATTCACGCCTTTGGCCGGTCTGGCGTGGGACGACGCCGTGTCGTTCCAGTGCCATCCGGAGTTCGGCCCGGACTACGCCGCCGCCCTGGTCGAGGGGCGGCGCGATCGTATCCCGGGGGCGGTCGCCGAGGCGGCGCTGGAAAGCCTGAAGCGTCCTAACGACCGCGCGATCTTGACCGCATGGATTCGGGCCTTCCTGCTGCTGACCCCGCCGCCGACGGAGGAGAGCGGCAGCGGCATCTAGCCGATCAAGGCCACTTCACCAGCGGCGGCATGGAGCTGAGGATCGAATCGACATTGCCGCCGGTCTTCAGGCCGAAGGTTGTGCCGCGGTCGTACAGCAGGTTGAACTCGACATAGCGGCCGCGGCGGACCAACTGTTCTTCGCGCTCGGCCTCAGTCCAGGGCTCGACCATGCGGCGGGCGACGATGTCGACGTAGGCCTGCAGGAAAGCCTCGCCCACGTCGCGGGTGAAGGCGAAGTCGCGTTCGTAGTCGCCGCTGTCGTGATGGTCGTAGAAGACGCCGCCCGTGCCGCGCGGCTCGTTGCGGTGCGGCAGAAAGAAGTAGTCGTCGCACCAGGCCTTGAACTTGTCGTACCAGCCGCCGTGGTGGGCGTCGCAGGCGGCCTTCAACGCGGCGTGAAAGGCCACGGTGTCGGGCGCGTCCGCGTGACGATCCACGTCCAGCACCGGCGTCAGGTCGGCCCCCCCGCCGAACCAGCTTTGGGTTGTGGCGATGAAGCGGGTGTTCATGTGGACGGCCGGCACGCGCGGGCTGCGTGGATGGCAGATCAGGCTGATCCCGGTGGCGAAGAAGCGCGGGTCCTCGGCCGCGCCCGGCACGGTCCTGGCGTAGTCGGCGGGAAAGGTCCCGTGCACGGTGGAGCAGTGCACGCCGACCTTTTCGAACAGGCGGCCGTGCATCATGCCCATCACGCCGCCGCCGCCCTCCGGCCGTTCCCACGGCGTGCGGACGAAGCGGCCGGGCTCTCCGGGGAACAGATCGGCGGGGGCCTGATCCTCCAGCGCCTCGAAGGCGGCGTGGATGCGGTCGCGCAGGCCTTCGAACCAGGCGCGGGTCTCGGCCTTCTTGTCGGAGAGAGGGTCGGTCATGGCCGCGTCCATAGACCCCGCCGCGCCGGAGGGGAAAGCTTTGACTGGCGGGACGGGCGTCTGTCAGGGTGCGGGCGACGCCTCAGGAGCCTTGCGCATGATCCGATCCCTTCTTCTCACCGCCGCCTCCCTGGCGGTGCTGGCTGCGCCCGCGTCGGCGCAGGACGGGGTGGGAGAGGCGAGGGCGCGGCGCATCCTGGAGCGCAGTCCGTTGATCGACGGTCACAACGACCTGCCCTGGGCCTTGAGGCAGGGCTTCGGGAACGACCCGCACGCCGTTGACCTGACGCAGGATCAGGGCGCCAACCCCACCACCCTGCACACCGACATCCCGCGCCTGCGCCAGGGCGGCGTGGGGGCCCAGTTCTGGTCGGTCTATGTGCCCGCCAGCCTTGCGCCGGTGGAGGCGGCCAAGGCGACGTTCGAGCAGATCGACAGCGTTAAGCGCCTGGTCGCCGCCCATCCGGAGGCGTTCGAGCTGGCCTACACCGCCGACGACATCGAGCGGGCGCACCGTCGTGGACGCATCGCCAGCCTGATCGGCATGGAGGGCGGCTACTCCATCGACGATTCGCTGGGCCTGCTGCGCGAGTTCCACGACGCCGGCGCGCGCTACATGACGCTGACCCACTCGACCACCACCACCTGGGCGGACAGCGCGACGGATGCGCCGAAATGGGGCGGGCTGAACCCCTTCGGCGAAGAGGTGGTGCGCGAGATGAACCGTCTGGGCATGATGGTGGACCTGAGCCACGTCTCGGAGGAGACGATGCTGGACGCCATGCGTGTGTCCGACGCGCCGGTGATCTTTTCCCATTCCTCGGCGCGCGCGGTGACCGATCATCCGCGCAACGTGCCGGACGCCGTTCTGCGGATGATGGCCGAGGACGGCGGCGTGGTGATGGTGACGTTCGTGCCCGGCTTCATCAGCGAGCCGGTGCGGGCCTGGGGCGCCGCGCGGGCGGCGGAAGAGGCGCGGCTGAAGTCGCTGAACCCCGGCGACCCGGAGGCGGTGACGGGCGGGCTGCGGGCCTGGACGTCGGCGAACGTCCAGCCGCGCGCGTCGCTGGACGACGTGGTCGCCCACATCCAGCACGTCCGCGATGTGGCCGGGATCGACCATGTCGGCCTGGGCGGCGACTTCGACGGGGTCGGCAGCTTGCCGGACGGCGTCGAGAGCGTCGCGGCCTATCCCCGCATCCTGGCGGCGCTGATGGCGCGCGGGTGGAGCGAGGCCGACATCCGCAAGCTGGCGGGCGGCAATGTCCTGCGGGTCATGCGGGCGGTCGAGGCTGTGGCCGCCAACAAGCGCGGCGAACGCCCGAACCTGTCACGCCTGCCGGAAGCCCCGGCTCCGGAGTAGGTGTCAACCGAATGCGCCCGTCTGACGCAGGCCTTCCCACAGGGCGATGCCGGCGGTGACCGAGAGGTTCAGCGAGCGAGCATCCGGCCTCAGCGGGATCACCACGCGGGCGTCGGCGGCGGCGTGAACGTAGTCGGGCGCGCCGGCGCTCTCCTTGCCGAACAGCAGCACGTCGTCGGGCTGGAAGGCGAAGTCGGGGAGCGGCTCGGCGCCTCGGGTGGTGAACAGAACAAGCCGTCCCGGACCCCGGTCGCGCTGAAAGGCGTCCCAATCGGCATGGCGCGTCATGTGCGAGAGGGGGCCGTAATCGAGAGCGGCGCGCTTCATGGCGCGGTCGTCGAAGCGGAAGCCCGTGGGCTCGATCACATGCAGCGGGACGCCAAGGCAGGCCGACAGCCGGATGCAGGCGCCGACGTTCTGAGGAATGTCCGGTTGAAAAAGGGCGAGACGCATTCTAAGCCGGACACTAAGCGCAGCCTGGGGATTTGTCGCGGCCTTTTGCGAGCCTTTCGCAATGATGTCAGTCCTTTTCGGCGAGGGGCCGAAAGGGGCTGAGGCGGCCTCGAATTTCCGGAAAGAAGCTGAGGAAACGAAGCCGGGCCGGCGCGTCGTCGAGGCGAGCCGGTCGGCGTATGGGAGGTGCATTTTGGCCGAATCGGTCGTGACCCCGGATGCGGACGGCGGCGACGCCACGCGCCGCGACTTCATCCACATCGCGGCGGGCGCCGCGGCGGTCGGCGCGGGCGCCATGATCGCCTGGCCGCTGATCAACCAGATGAACCCGGCCGCCGACACCCTGGCCCTGGCCTCCATCGAGTTCGACCTGACCAAGGTTCAGGAAGGCCAGCAGGTGGTGATCAAGTGGCAGGGCAAACCGGTGTTCGTCCGCTATCGCACCGCCCGCGAGATCCAGGAGGCGGCGGCGACGCCGCTGTCGGACCTCAAGGATCCGCAGGCCGACGCCGATCGCGTCAAGGCGGGGCATCAGCAGTTCCTGGTGGTGGTCGGATCGTGCACGCACCTCGGCTGCGTGCCGACGTTCGGGGCGGGCGACTACGGCGGCTGGTTCTGCCCCTGCCACGGCTCGCACTACGACACCTCGGGCCGCATCCGGAAGGGACCGGCGCCGGCCAATCTGGTGGTGCCTGAATACGACTATGTGTCCGACACCCGCGTAAAGATCGGCTGAGGACCAGGGGGAGGGACATGAGCGAACACGAATCCACCTATGTGCCGAAGACCGGCGTCGAGAAGTGGCTGGACAGCCGGCTTCCGATCGTCCGCTTCGCCGCCGACTACGCCTCGCTGCCGACGCCGAAGAACCTGAACTACTGGTGGACGTTCGGCGGCATCCTGGCCCTGTGCCTGATGACGCAGATCGTCACCGGCATCGTGCTGGCCATGCACTATACGCCCAACGTCGACCTGGCCTTCGCCTCGGTCGAGCGCATCATGCGCGACGTGAACGGCGGCTGGCTGATCCGCTATGTGCACGCCAACGGCGCGTCGATGTTCTTTATCGCCGTATATCTGCACATGCTGCGGGGGCTTTATTACGGATCGTACAAGGCCCCGCGCGAGATGATCTGGATCATCGGCTGCGTGATCTTCTTTCTGATGATCGCCACGGCCTTCCTGGGCTACGTCCTGCCGTGGGGCCAGATGTCGTTCTGGGGCGCGGAGGTGATCACCAATCTTATCGGCGCCGTGCCGGTGCTGGGCGAGCCGATCCTGATCTGGCTGCGCGGCGGACCGGCGATCGACAATGCGACGCTGAACCGCTTCTTCTCGCTGCACTATGTCCTGCCGTTCGTCATCGCCGGATGCGTGGTGCTGCACCTGTGGGCGCTGCACCATGCGGGCCAGAACAACCCGGTCGGCATCCTGATCCCCAAGAACCGGCTGGCCAAGGACACGGTGCCGTTCCACCCGTACTTCACGGTCAAGGACGGGTTCGCGGTCATCCTGTTCCTGATGCTGTTCGCCCTGTTCGTCTTCTTCATGCCCAACGCGCTGGGCCATGCGGACAACTACATTCCCGCCAATCCGCTGCAGACGCCGGCGCACATCGTGCCCGAGTGGTACATGCTGCCCTTCTACGCCATCCTGCGGGCCATTCCGGACAAGTTCGGCGGGGTGGTGGCGATGTTCGCGGCCATCGGCGTGCTGTTCATCCTGCCGTGGCTGGACACCTCCAAGGTACGCTCGATGCGATATCGCCCGACCATGCGGACCTTCTTCATCATCCTGCTGGTGGTGGGCCTGGGCCTGGGCTGGTGCGGGGCGCAGCTGCCGGACGCCCAGGTGATCCCCGGCATGCCGTCCTTCCAGCTGTTCGACGGACAGCTGAACTCCTACCTGTGGCTGACGCGTCTGTTCACCGCCTACTACTTCGCCTTCTTCCTGGTCATCATGCCGGTGGTGGGCCTGCGCGAGACGCCCTTGCCGATCCCGGCCACCATCTCCGAACCGGTGCTGTCCGGTCATGGCGCGCCCGCCCTGACCGCCGCCGCCCCGGCGTCGCCCGAGACAAAGGGCTGAGCGCGATGAGAACCTCCATGCTCAAGACCCTGGCTTCGGCCGTTCTCGCCGCCGGCCTGCTGACCGCGGCGCCCGCCCTGGCCGAGGGCGGCGCGCACCACCCGCGCTCGGGCGGCTTCAGCTTCGAGGGGCCGTTCGGGACCTTCGACCAGGGTCAGCTTCAGCGCGGCTACAAGGTGTACCGAGAGGTCTGCGCCTCGTGCCACAGCATGAACCTGGTGCACTTCCGCAACCTGGGCGACCGCAACGGGCCGTTCTGGAACCCGAAATATCCCAACCCGAACGACAACCCCGTGGTCAAGGCGCTGGCCGCCGAGATCCAGGTGCCCGACATCGACAGCGAGACGGGCGAGGCGCTGCAACGTGACGCCACCTCGGCCGACCGGTTCCCGTCGCCCTATCCCAACGCGACCGCCGCCGCCGCCGCCAACGGCGGGGCCGCTCCGCCCGACCTGTCGGTGATGGCCAAGGCGCGTCACGACGGCGCCAACTACATCTATTCGCTGCTGACCGGCTATCACGCGCCACCGGCGGGGCTGCAGATCCGTCAGGGTCAGAACTACAACGCCTACATGAACGGCGACCTGACGCCGTTCTGGACCGGCGATCCCGAGCACGTGCCGGCCGGCGGCTTCATCGCCATGCCGGCCCCCCTGCGCGACGGTCAGGTCACCTATGACGACGGCACGCGCGCCAGCGTCGACCAGATGTCCAAGGACGTGGCCGCCTTCATCGCCTGGACGTCCGAGCCCAAGATGGTCGAGCGCAAGCAGGCGGGCGTGGGCGTGATGATCTTTCTTCTGATCTTCGCCGGCCTGACCTACGCCAGCTATCGCCGCATCTGGCGGGGCGTGGCGCACTGACGGCGCGCCACATCAGAGCGTTTGCTGGAGCCCGGCGGGATCATCCGCCGGGCTTCCTGCATGTTAGGGCGCCGCATCGACACCGGCGAAGCGGCTGCTAAGGTCGTCGGGTCAGTCACGATCCAGAGACCTCCTTCATGCGCCTCGCTTCCTCTTCGGCCGCCCTGCTCGTCGCGGCCGGGCTTCTGTCCGCCTGCGCCACCATGCCGAACGGAGCGGGCGGGGACGCCATCGATCTGGCGCGCGTGTCGGAGGACATCCGCGCGCTGTCGGACGACAGCTTCGAAGGGCGCGGCATCGCGACGCCCGCCGAGGACAAGGTGGTGGAGTATCTGAGCCGGGAGTATGCGGCGGCGGGCTTTCTGCCGGGCGGAGAGAACGGCGGCTGGACCCAGGATGTGACGCTGAACCGCTTTCTGGCCTCCAATGTCCAGGCGTCGGTTTCGGTGGGCGACTGGCGGCGCGACCTGGCGCAGGGGCGCGACGTCGTGGTCTCCACCCGCCTGCCGGGGACGGCGGTCAACCTCGCGGACGCGCCGCTGGTGTTCGTCGGCTACGGCGTCAAGGCGCCCGAGCGGCAGTGGGACGACTTCAAGGGCCAGGACATGCGCGGCAAGGTGCTGGTCGTGCTGGTCAACGACCCGGACTTCGAAGAGCCGGCGCTGAACACCTTCAACGGCCGCTCCATGACCTATTACGGCCGCTGGACCTACAAATACGAGGAGGCGGCGCGCCAGGGGGCGGCCGGCGTCATCATCGTGCATGAACAGGCGCCGGCCTCCTATGGCTGGAACACCGTGCAGAACAGCTGGTCCGGGCCGCAGTTCGACATCGTGCGGCAGAACGCCTCCGCCGAGCGCGTGCCGATGGAGGCGTGGATCCAGCGTGACGGCGCGGTTGAGCTGTTCCGCCGGGCGGGGCTGGACTTCGAGGCGTTGAAGACGCAGGCGCGCAGCCGCGACTTCCAACCGACGACCCTGCCGGACGCGAAGCTGTCCGCCCGCTTCGACGTGGCGACGCAGCAGGTGACGACCCGCAACGTGGTGGCTCGCCTACCGGGCGCGACGCATCCGGACGAGACCATTCTCTATACCGGCCACTGGGACCACATCGGCGTGGGCGAGCCGGATGCGAGCGGCGACCGCATCTTCAACGGCGCGGTGGACAATGCGTCGGGCACGGCGGGCCTCTTGGAGCTGGCGCGTCTGTGGGGGCGGGCGCCGCGCCCCGAGCGCTCGATCGTGATGCTGAGCTTCACCGCCGAGGAAAGCGGTCTGCTGGGTTCGGAATACTACGCCGCCAATCCGATCTATCCGCTGGAGGCCACCGTTGCGGGCTTCAACATCGACGCCATGAACGTCTATGGCCGCAAGGAACGCATCTCGGCGGTCGGACGCGGCCAGTCCGAGCTGGATGAGCGGCTGGAGGCGGCGGCCGCGCGGCAGGGACGCGCCATGGAGACGGGCGGCGCGGACGCGGGCGGCGGCTATTTCCGCTCGGACCACTTCCCGCTGGCCAAGCGCGGCGTGCCCATGGCCTATCCGGGCACGGCCGGGGAGTTCCTGGACGAGCCGATCCAGGCCAGGAAGGATGCGGCGGCCGAATACGGCCGCAGCCGCTATCACCAGGCGGACGACGAATGGTCCGCCGATTGGGACCTGCGCGGCATGGCCGAGGATCTGCAGGTGCTGTTCTGGATCGGCCGTGATCTGGCGAACAGCCGCGACTGGCCGGGCTGGAAGGCGGGGTCGGAATTCGGGCCGGTGCGCGAGCGCAGCGACGCCAGCCGCCGCTGAAACATGACGAAAATGTAAGGAGGCGATGAGCGTGCGCCTCCTTACACAGGCGATTGATCCTCAACGGGAAAGATCGTCCATGCGCGTTTTGCTCAGCTCCGGCGTCGGCCTCGCCGCTCTTTTGATCTGCGGCGTCGCATCCGCCCAGGACTTCTCGGCCCAGCGGCTGTCCGAAGAAATCCGCGCCATCAGCACCGACGACTTCCAGGGCCGCAAGCCCGGCACGGAGGGCGAGCAGAAGACGCTGGCGTGGCTGCAGGCGCAGTATGAAGCCATGGGCATGGAGCCCGGCGGGCCGAACGGCCAATGGCTTCAGGCGGTCGAGCTGAATCGCTACACGCCCGTCGCGGGCGCCGCCGCCGCGTCCTGGGGCAAGGATGGGACCTCGACCCCGCTCGCGGCGGGTCAGGACATCACCCTGCGCGCCGTGTCCAACGACGGTCAGGCCGATGTGCAGGGCGCCGGCGTGGTGTTCGCCGGCTACGGCATCACGGCGCCCGAGCGGAACTGGGACGACTACGGCGATGTCGACGTGGCCGGCAAGGTGGTCGTGGTGCTGGCGGGCGAGCCGGACGGCGACCTGTTCAACGGCCCCTACACCACCAACTACCAGTCCGCGGCCTTCAAGGCCGACGAGGCCAAGCGCCGCGGCGCCGTGGGCGTGATCACCGTGCTGAAGGACGCGGCCGACAGCGACGGCTGGCGTCGCCAGCTTCGCGGAGCGGACCGCGTGCGCACCCTGACGCCCGGCGCGGCCGACCTGGAGGTCACCGGCTCGGTCAACAGCGACGTGGCGGGCGCCCTACTGACGGCGGGCGGGCTGGACCTGGCGAGCCTGAGGGAGGCGGCCGGAGCCGGCGACTTCAAGGCGCGGGCCCTCGACAGCGTGACGCTGAACCTGAAGGCGTCCGAGACCATCGACACCCTGACCACGCACAATCTGCTGGCCAAGATCACCGGATCAGAGCGGCCGAACGAGACCATCGTCTATTCGGCGCACTGGGACCACATCGGCGTCGGCGGGGAGCATGCGGGCAGCGAGGACAACATCTTCAACGGCGCCTGGGACAATGCGTCGGGGACCGTCGGCGTGCTGGAGATGGCGCGCGAGCTGAAGGCCGCGCCGCAGCCTGAGCGCACCATCGTGTTCGCGCACATGACGGCCGAGGAGATGGGCCTGCTGGGCTCCTACGCCTATGTCGCCGACCCGGTCTATCCGCTGGAGACCACGGTGGCCGACATCAACATCGACATGCTGCCGCTCAGCCCCGCCACGCGGGACGTGCCGATCTTCGGCAAGGGGCAGAACTCGCTGGAGGACAGCCTGGGCGCCCTGGCCGAGGCCGAGGGGCGCTACGTCTCCGACGACGGCCAGCCTGAGCAGGGCTTCTACTATCGCTCGGACCACTTCCCCTTCGCGCGCGCGGGCGTGCCGGCCTTGATGCCCTGGCATGGCGTGGACTTCGTCGAGGGCGGCAAGGAGGCCGGCTGGGCGGCGTGGCGCGAGCGCTTCGGCCGCGTCTATCACAAGGCGTCGGACGAATGGTCGGCGGATTGGGATATGACCGGCGCTGTGCAGAACCTGACGCTGCTGTACCGACTGGGCCTTCAGCTGGCCAACAGCGAGGAATGGCCCACCTGGAAGCCGACGTCGGAGTTCGGTGCGGTGCGGGCTGCGAGCGACGACGCGCGGCGGTAGGACAGGCGGACAGTCGGCCTGAACAAGGGCGGAACTGATGCGTTGCAGCGCCATGAGAGCGCCGCTCACCATCATCGCCGCCGCCCTGACGTTGGGAATGGCGGGCTGCGAGCGTCAGTCCGTCAACCCACCGACCGAGCCGGCCCAGCCGGTGACGGGCTCGGGCACATACGTGGGCGAAGCGCCGGCCTCCGCCGGACCCGCCACCGGACCGGCCAGCTTTGTCGGACGATGGGCGGCGAACGTCGCCTGGTGCGCGCGGCCGGCGGGCGACCAAGCCCCCATCGTCATCACGCCCACCCGTTTCGACGGTTATGAGAACCGCTGTGAGGTCGCCTCGGTGGTCGAGGTGGACGACGCCTATGTAGCCGAGCTGGCTTGTCAGGCGGAAGGACGCGCCGTGCGCGAGCATGTGCGGCTGGCGGTCACCGAGGACATCCTGAACCTGTCCTACCTCGACCGCGAGGGGGCGGCCGTGCAGCTGTATCGCTGTCCGGGATCGCCCAAGGCGGAAGGGCAGGCCGGTCTCGCCGGCCTGCTGAAGAACGACTGACGCCTAGTTGTTGAACAGGAAGTGCATCACGTCGCCGTCCTTGACGACGTAGCTCTTGCCTTCCGCACGCATCTTGCCGGCGTCGCGCGCGCCCGCCTCGCCCTTCAGCGCGACATAGTCGGCGTAGGCGATGGTCTCGGCGCGGATGAAGCCCTTTTCGAAGTCGGTGTGGATGACGCCGGCCGCCTGAGGGCCCGTGGCGCCCACCGGAATGGTCCAGGCGCGCGCCTCCTTGGGCCCGACGGTGAAGTAGGTCTGCAGGCCCAGGAGCTTGTAGGCCTCGCGGATCAGGCGGTTCAGGCCGGGCTCTTCCAGGCCCAGGGTCTCCAGGAACTCGCGCTGTTCCTCGTCGTCGAGGACGGCGATCTCCGATTCGATCTGGGCGGAGATGACGACCGAGTTGGCGCCGTCGGCCGCCGCGCGCGCCGCTACCTTGGCCGACAGTTCGTTGCCCTGGTCGGCCGAGGCTTCCTCGACATTGGCGACATAGAGGGCGGGCAGGGCGGTCAGCAGCTGCAGCATGTCCCAGGCCTTCCTGTCCTCCTTGGACACCTCGGCGAGGCGTGCGGGCTTGCCGGCGTTCAGCTGCTCCAGCGCCAGGTCGATCAGCTTCAGGTTCAGCTGGCTTTCCTTGTCGCCGCCCTTGGCGCGCTTCTCGACCTGGACGCGGCGGCGCTCCAGGCTTTCGAGGTCGGCCAGCATCAGCTCGGTCTCGATGATCTCCAGGTCGGCGATCGGGTCGATGCGGTTTTCGACGTGGGTGATGTCGTCGTCGACGAAGCAGCGGGCAACAAAGGCGACGGCGTCGCAGTCACGGATGTTGGCCAGGAACTGATTGCCCAAGCCTTCGCCCTTCGACGCGCCGCGCACCAGGCCCGCCACGTCCACGAAGGTGATCCGGGCCGGGATGATCTCCTTGGAGCCGGCGATCTCGGCCAGGGCGTTCAGGCGCGGCTCCGGCACGGCCACGTCGCCCGTATTCGGCTCGATGGTGCAGAACGGATAGTTTGCGGCCTGGGCCGCCGCCGTCTTGGTCAGGGCGTTGAACAGGGTGGACTTGCCGACGTTGGGCAGGCCGACGATCGCGACTTTCAGGGCCATGGGGCGGCGGGCTTTCAGGCGTGGAGAGTGAGGAGCGCGAGCCTTTAGCCGGTCGCGGCCGGTTTGTCAGGCTCACGCTTGGATCGGCGCGTCAGTGCGCCATGTCGTGGGCCGAGGGTTGGCGAATGCGGGCCTGCACGGTGATCTCGGGTGCGTTGTCGAAGCGCAGCGTCAGGGGCGCTGTCTCGCCAGCGACCAGGGGGCCGTTCAGCCCGATCAGCATCAGGTGGACGCCGCCGGGCCGGAGCGACGCGGCCTGACCCTGGGACAGGGGCAGGCCGCCGGCCAGTTCGCCCATCCTCATGACGCCGTTCTCGGTGGTCATCTCATGGATCTGGACCTCGCCCGCACGGGGGCTGGCGGCGCCGACCAGCCGGTCGTCGGCGCTTGCGGTCAGGGACAGGTAGCAGGCGCCGGCGCGCGCGCCGTTCGGCGTCGGCCGGCACCAGGCGTCGGTGGCCGTGACGGTGGACGGACCCTGCGGCCCCGCGCAGGCGGAAAGGCCGAGGGCGGCGGCGAGAAGAAGACGCTTCATCATGACGCGATCCTTTCAGTGCAATGGATTTGAGCGCGAGGGGCGAATCGGCGCAGGCCCCGCACCGCTCTCTCAATCAGCAGGGCCGCGACCACGCTGGCGCCGGTCAGTGGGAACAGGACAGCAAGCGGCGCGACGATGCAGACGACTGCCGTGCGGGCGCGCGAACCCGCCAGCGGCGGCGGGGCGTTGAGGCGGCCACGCGACAGCGACGGCGGCCTGCGCCTCCACCACATCATCAGGCCCGAGATCGCCAGCACCCACACGCCGATGCAGCCGGCCAGCATGATCAGGCGGTTGATCTGGCCGTACTGAAGCCCCTGATGAACGGCCACGCCCCAGTCGACGGCCTTGCCCACGGGGCCGAACCGGGCGTAGCCGATGTCGTCGACCACCGCGCCCGAGCGGCCGTCGACGTAGAGCGAGCGGGTGTTCTCGACCTGTCGTGTCTGGTGAGTGACCGTGTAGGCCGTGGCCGGGTCGGACGGGATCGTCACCGCATAGGGTCGCTCCACGCTGGCGCGCTCCGCCGCCTGTATGACGACAGCCAGGCTCGACGTGGCCGTGTGACGGCTGTGCCCCGAGACGGTCAGGGCGGCATGGTCCAGCGTCCACCCCGCGCCGGTCGGCCGGTCATGACCCTGCGCCCTGTGCCAGGCGCCAGCCACGGGTGCGGGCGGTCGACCCAGCCCGCTTTCCCGCACCCAACCCATGACCTGTTGGCCCCAAACCGCGGACCAGGGCATCCCCGTGACGGCCAGGAACAAAATCACCGCCCCGACATAAAGGCCCGTGATCGCGTGCAGGTCCCGCCAGAACGGTCGTCGCCTCACGTCCGTGTCGGTGATGGTCACGGCGCCGACCGGCCGGCCGCGCGGCAGCCAGAGATAGAAGCCGGTGGCGCACAGGATGATGGCCCAGCCGGCGACGATCTCCACCACGACGTTCATGACCGGCCCGAACAGGGTCAGGGAATGCAGCCGCTTGATGGTTTCGTTGACGCCGCCGACGGATGTCGAGCCGGTGACGCGCGCCATGTGGGGATCGACAAAGACCGTTCGCTGCTCGCCGTCCGCACGATCCACCCGCACGCGCACGGCCTGATCCGCGCGAGCGGGCACGATGACGCTGGCGGCGCGTCCGCCGGCCGCCCGCTCGGCGGCGGACGCCCAGGCGTCGGGCGAGGCCTGCTGAGTCGAAGGGGGCACGCGGATCAGATCGCGGTAGAGCGCCTGGTCGATCTCGTCCTTGAACAGGTAAAGGCCGCCGGTCAGGGCCAGCAGCAGCAGAAACGGCATGACCACCACCCCGGCGTAGAAGTGCCAGCGCCAGACAAGGCGATAGGCGGCGGCGTCGGGAGCGGATGCGGGCATCAGTAGCTCAACCTCACGCCGACAAAGGCCGATCTGCCGTCTCCCGGAAAGAAGACGGCGGTGGAGGCCGCGCGCGCGTCGGTGACGGCCCCGAAGTTGGAGATGTAGCGCTCGTCGAACAGGTTGCGGAGATCGGCGAAGACGCTGACGGAACGCGTCACGTCCCAGCCGGCGTTCAGCGACGCGACCGCATAGCCGGGGGACTTCAGGGTGTTGGCGTGATCGACCCAGGCGTCGCGGATCGACCACTCGACCAAGGGCGCGACGAACCAGCCGGCGGGGTGGTCATAGCGCAGCTCGGCCCGGTAGAGGTGCTCGGGCACGACCGGGAGCTGGTTGCGGCCATAGACGCGGTCGCCGTCGAAGCGGAAATCGGACCAGCTGTAGGTCTGGCGCAGGCGCAGCGAGGGCGCCAACCGCCAGTCCAGGCCCGCCTCCACGCCCGAATGGATCGTCGGACCGGCGTTGAAGGTCGCGGCGGGCACGCCCAGCGCCGCATTGGGAATGAAGTTCAGCAGTTCGTGCTCAAGGTCCGCGCGGTAGACCGCGACGTCCCACAACAGCGGACCGCCCCGGCCGCGAAAGCCCGCTTCCCAGGTGGTGGCCTCCTGCGCCACCAGCGGCTGGAAGCCGGCGGCGGTCGGGGACAGGGACGAGAAGTTCGGCGGCTCCACCGAACGGGTGATATTGGCGTAGACCTGAGCGCCGTCTTCAGTCTCCCACAGCACGCCGACGCGTGGGGCGAACCAGTCATAGGTGCGCTCGGCCGTCAGGTCGAATGTGGAGGCGACGCCGGGGAGGGCGAAGCTCTGGTAGTCGCGTTCGGCCCGGCCCCATGTTCCGCCGCCGACCAGGGCCAGCCGGTCGGTGACGAACAGCCGACCCTCGGCGAAGACGTCCAGGGCGCGGGCGTCCTGGTTGCTGCGGGCGGTGCGCGCGCCCTTGAAGCCGGCGAGGTTGACCCACTGGTTGGCGTCCAGATCGCCTTGCCGCGCCCACACGCCGTAGAAGGCGTCCGCCCGGCGGCCGAACGCCTGGCCCCGCCAGTCGATGCGGCCGAACAGGCCGATGTTGCGGCTCTGCTGATCGACCACCTGGAAGATGGGGTGGTTCAGGTCCTTCCAGCTGGCGTAGAGGCCGCCCTCGAAAACGGTGGACGGATCCAGCCGCCAGCGGGTCTGGAGCACGCCACGCAGGGACTCCATGTCCCGGCTATAGTTCAGGCTGCGATTGGCCGAGGCGGCCTGGCGCGGATCGGCCAGGGCCTGGCCGAGCGTCAGGCTGCCGGGGATCTGCTGGTCGACCTCGCCGGCGCTGGCGATCAGCCGAACCTCGCGGTCTTCGCCAAAGCGGCGGCCGAGGTTCAGCGACGCATGCTGTTCGGAGCCCGCGCTCTGGTTGCGCCAGCCGTCCGCGCTCTGCACCGTCAGGGCGCCGAAGCCGTCCCAGTCGCCGCTGACGCCCGCCGCCTCGACGTGGCCGCGCACCACGCCGTAGGCGCCGCCGTCGAGCCGGAGGGAAAGATCGTGCGCGGCGGTGCGGCCGGTCGGGGTGAGCAGATTGACCGCGCCGCCCAGCAAGGCCCCGCCGAAGCGCAGGGCGTTGCCGCCTTTGTAGACCTCAGTGTAGCGGGCGATCAGCGGATCGATCAGCTGAAAGTCGCCAAAGCCGTCCGCCTCGTTGAACGGCACGCCGTCCTGGGCCAGCAGCACGCCGCGATTGTGGACGGAGTTGCCGATCCCCGACCCCCGGATCGACAGCCGTATGTCGCCGCCCCACTTCTTCTGGGCGTAGACGCCGGGCGCATCGCGCAGGACGTCGGCGAGAGTGGGCGCGTACCGATCCTGGTAGGACTCGGCCGAGACAACGGACACCGCGCCCGGCGTGCGCGACAGGCGCGCGCGCGCCTCGGCCACCACGGGCGGATCCTCGGGGTTGCGTCTCGCGGTGACGATGACGCTGTCGAGCTGTGTGGGGGACTGGGCGGCGAGGGGCTGGGCGACCGGGGGCTGGACGGGCGCCGCCTGTGCGGCGAGCAGCAGCGCCCACGGCGCCGCCATTGTTCCTGAAAGCATGATGAAGGGTCCTGAACAGGCCAGAAGGACCACGCCTGGTTCAGGCGCGGCGGTTCGGTCGGTTCAGGCGAGGGG
>JAEYAO010000067.1 GCA_023456105.1 Pseudomonadota bacterium
CACCGGCCTCCTGCTCCCGCAAGATCCCGATGATTTGCTCTTCCGTGAACCTTGATCGCTTCATTCTGTCCGTCCTTCGTTGGGCGGACTCTAGCTATTCCTGGAGGAGTTTCAGGGGGTCACGTCATTGACGCTCCGAAAGGCCCATGATAGCGTTCCAAAATGACAGCGCTGTCAGCGCAGTCCAATGAACAAATCCGTCGCTGGGGAGGACGGCATGATCGCCACAAATTGGAATCGCCGCGGGCCGGTGCGCCGCGCCAGCTGGCGCCGGATCGGGGTCTCGTGCCTCGCTCTGGGCGCGGCCCTTGTCCCCGCAGCCGCCTTGGCCCAGACGGCCCCCGCCTCACAGGATCCGGAGGCTACCGAGATCGACGAAGTCGTGGTCACCGGCATCCGCGGCAGCCTGCGCTCGGCCCAGTCGATCAAGGAGAACGCCGACCAGATCGTCGACTCCATCACCGCCTCGGACATCGGGGCCCTGCCTGACCGGAGCGTCACCGAGGCGGTTCAGCGCATTCCCGGCGTGACCATCGACCGTCTCCAGGCGCGGGAGGACCCTGACCGGTTCTCCGCCGAAGGTAGCGGGGTGCAGGTCCGCGGCCTGACCCAGGTGCGCCAGGAGCTGAATGGGCGCGACACCCTGGGCGCCCTTGATGGCCGCGCCCTCGGCTTCGAGGACGTTCCCGCCGAGCTGATGGCTGGCGTCGACGTCTACAAGAACCCATCGGCCGAGCTGATCGAAGGCGGTCTGGGGGGGACGGTCAACCTGCGCACCCGACTGCCGTTCGAGTCCAGTGGCCGTCTACTCGCCGGCTCGCTCAGCGCCAACTATTCCGACCACGCCGAACAGTGGAAGCCCCAAGGCTCGATCCTGTTCAGCGACCGCTTCGACACCGGCTCGGGCGAGGTCGGCATCCTGGCCAACCTAGCCTATTCGGAACTGGCCAGCAGGTCCGACGGCATCCAGGTCTCGCCCTACCGCGCCCGCCGGCTGGCCGACGACGCCCTGTGCGCCGGCTTGCAGAACCCCAACGGCGACCCCTACGCCTGCGGTCAGGACTGGATCGACCAGTCCTATCTCGGCCTGACGGCCGATCAGACGCTGTACGTGCCCGAGGGCGTTTCCTGGCGGCGGCTGGACTCGGAACGGGAGCGGCTGGGCGGCGCACTGGCGCTGCAGTGGCGACCCAACGACCAGATCGAGATCGTCCTCCAGTACCTGCGTTCGGATTTCGACACGCGGTGGGACAACTACGAGGCCATCCCGCAGGTCGACGCCAACAACAACTTCGTCATTCCGGCCGCGGGCGGCCAGTTCACCTTCGACGACGACGGCTACTTCCAGACCGGATCCCTGCGCCAGATCAGCTACTGGCGCGGCAGCCAGCCGGTGGCGGGCGAGGTGGGCACCCAGTACCGGATGGCGGCCCGCCACCAGGAGCGGGAGGAGTCCAGCAACGACCTGTCCCTGGGGGTCAAGTACTATCCGTCGGACCGCCTCGCCGTGAGCGCGGACCTGCAATACATCAAGTCGACCAGCGCCGGCTGGGACTTCACCATCTTCAGCTCGGCCTATGTGCCCGACGTGACGATCGACCTCAGCGGCGGGCGCCCCGTGGCCAGCATCGGCCCGGACTCCTTCACCAGCGATCCGGCCAACTACTTCTGGCACGCGGCGATGGATCACATCGACGACAACGAGGCGGAGCAGCTCTCCGGACGCGTCGACGTGGCCTGGGAGTTCGAGCACCCCGTGCTGAACTCGATCCGCTTCGGGGCCCGGTTCACCGACCGGGACGTCACCAACAACTACACCCAGTACAACTGGCGGGCGCTGAGCGCCCCGTGGAACGAGCCGTTCCTCTGGATGGACCAGGTCCTTCCCGAGTACGCAATGCTCTACAGCTTCGACAACTTCTTCCGCGGCGACGTCCAGGCGCCCACCGTGGTGATGCCGGACATCGAGCTGGCGCGCGGCTACCTGCGCAACTCGGACATCATCGAGAACATCGGCGGCAATGCCCAGTGGAGCCCGCGCGGCTTCGACGCCGAGACCCTGTCGACCCAGAGCGAGCAGACCCTGGCCGGCTACGCCGTCGCGCGGTTCGGCTGGGAGAACACGCCAGTGCCGATCGAGGGCAACATCGGCGTGCGGGTGGTGCGGACCGAGAACACGGCCCGCGGTTCCGGCTTCCTGCCCGACCTGAGCACCTATCCCGGACTTCCCGCCGACGACCGCGCGTTCGGCACGGGCGCCGCCTTCGACGTCTCGGGCGGACAGTCCTACACCGACGTCCTGCCCAGCCTGAACCTGAAGTTCCAGCTGACGGATTCGCTGATCGCCCGCTTCGCGGCCTCGAAAGCGATCGCCCGGCCCAGCTTCAACCAGATGTTCCCCTTTGTGAACCTCACCGCCTCGGTGAACCCGCAGGGCACGGTGGTCGAGGGCTGGGGCGGCGCCGCCCGCGGCAATCCCGAGCTGAAGCCGATGCGCGCTGACCAGTTCGACGTCGCGCTGGAGTGGTATCCTTCGGCGACCCACTCGCTCTACGTCACGGCCTTCCGCAAGGACGTCGAGGACTTCTTCACCACCGGTACGCACACGCGCACCTTCGAAGGCCGGGATTTCCTGGTCAGCGGCCCGACCAACGGCGAGGAAGGCACGATCCAGGGCTTCGAGGTCGGCTACCAGCAGTTCTACGACTTCCTGCCGGGCTGGCTGGGCGGCTTGGGGATGCAGGCGAACTTCACCTACATCGACAGCGAAGGCTCCACCTCGCAGCAGTACATCAGCGAATGGGACGCGGCCGAGGTGATCGACGGCCTGCCGCTGGAGGGTCTTTCGGAGAAGGCCTGGAACATCGTCGGCCTCTACCAGCGCGGCCCTATCCAGGCCCGCCTCGCCTACAACTGGCGCAGCAAATACCTGCTGACCAACCGCGACGTCTCGGACGTGCGCCTGCCGATGTGGCAGGACGACTACGGCCAGCTGGACGGCTCGGTGATCGTCGAACTGCGCGACGGCGTGAGCCTGGCGTTCGAGGGCAACAACCTTGCCAACAGCGAGAACCGGCAGCTGATGGGCGCCAATGTTCTGAAGACCCGCTCGTGGTGGGTCTATGATCGTCGCTTCGCGGTGACCCTCCGCGCCTCCTTCTGAGGCGCGGACCGGGTCCGCCCGGACACGGTACGGAGACGGCCTTGAAACGACTGCTCGCCCTCACCCTCCTTGTGCTGCTGCCCGGCGCGGCCCTGGCCGGGACGCCGGTGGAGCGGCACGGCCAGCTGCGTTTGGAAGGAACGCGGCTGGTCGACCAGCACGGCGAGCCCGTCACCCTGCGCGGCATGTCGCTGTTCTGGAGCCAGTGGGCGCCGCAGTACTACAACGCCGACGCCGTGCGCTGGCTGAAGGACGACTGGGCGGTCACCGTGGTCCGGGCCGCGGTCGCGGTTCATCACGACGGCTACCTCGACAATCCGGAACGGGAGATGGCCAAGGCCGAGACGGTGATCGACGCCGCCATCGCCGAGGGCCTGTACGTGATCGTCGACTGGCACGCGCACGAGCCGGAGCCGGAAGCCGCCGCCGCCTTCTTCGCCCGCATCGCCGAGAAGTACGGCGACCGCCCGAACGTGATCTACGAGACGTACAATGAGCCGCTGAACACCCACTCCTGGGCCGAGGTCGTCCGCCCCTACCACATGGCGGTGATCCCCCGGATTCGCGCCCTCGACCCGGACAATCTGATCGTCGCCGGCACGCCCAGCTGGTCGCAGGACGTGGACATGGCCGCGGCCGACCCCCTGCCCTTCGACAACGTCGCCTACACCCTGCATTTCTACGCCGGCACCCACGGTCAGGAGCTGCGCGACAAGGCGGCGAAGGCGCTGGAGCTGGGCGCGGCCCTGTTCGTCACCGAATGGGGAACGAGCGAGGCGACGGGAGACGGGATCCTCGACCGGGATGAGACCAGCCTGTGGTGGGACTTCATGGAGGCGCGCGGCATCAGCAGCCTCAACTGGTCGATCACCGACAAGGACGAGACCTCCGCCGCGCTGCGCCCCGGCGCGGCAGGCGAAGGCGGCTGGGAGGACACGATGATCAGCCCCTCGGGTCTGTTCGTGCGTGACTGGCTGCGGCGGATGAACGCGCCGTCGAACTGAGCCCGACCGTCAGCGCACGCGGCGGATGCCGGTGACCGCCACGGCCCCGAACAAGGCGAACAGGGCCGAGGCGGCGTAGATCCAGCGGAAGTCCCCGCCCGACAGGGAGAGCAGGCCCAGCCCCAGCAGCGGGGCGAGCACCTGCGGGGCCGTGATCGCCAGGTTCATCAGGCCGAGATCACGGCCGGCGGCCTGCCGGTCCGGCAGGACCTCGGCCACGAGCGCCGTGTCGACGGTGGAGTACAGGCCGAGGCCGAGGCCGAAGAGGAGCTGGGCGAAGAGCGGTCCCGGCCACGACGGCGCGGCGGCGAGGAGCGCGGCGCCGCCGGCCATGGCGAGGCCGCCCGCGATCACGAACAGCCGCCGGCGCCTCAGCCGGTCGGACAGGACGCCGCCGAGGAATCCCGCCGCCAGCGACACGGCCGTGCTCAGACCCAGCAGACCGCCCAGCACGGCTTCCGGACGGAGATCGGCGAACGGACCCAGCCGAGCCGTCTCCTGGAGGTAGAAGAGCAGGTAGAGGACGTTGAAGGTGATCGTTACCTGCACCAGCAGGCGCGAGGCGAAGGCCATCAGGAAGTCGCGGTCGGCAAGGGCCGCCAGTGACGGGAGGCCGATGCGCGCCGGCGCGCGTGGCCGCTTCGGCTCGCGCAGGCGCAGGGCGAAGGGCAGGACCAGAAGGGGGACGGCGACGGCGACGGCGAGGAAGCGCAGGTCGAGCCGGGCGAGCGCCACCGCCAGGATCCCCGCGGTGAACAGGCCGGCGCCCGGCAGGGCGAGGCCGGCCAGGGCCGCCGCCAGCCCCTTCTGCCGCCCCGGCACCACGTCCGGCAGGACGGCGTTGAGCGGCCCGAACATGACATTGACCGCCGCCTGGAAGACCAGCACCGCGACCAGCAGCTGCTGCGGCGTGGCGGCGGCGAAGACGACCCCATGCGCGGCCGCGACGGCGAGGGCGCCGACGACGATCCACGGACGCCGCCGCCCCAACGGCCCGCGTGTCGCGTCGCTGAGCGCGCCGGCGGCCAGGTTGGTCACCGCCGCGGCCACTGCGCCCCACAACATGACCTGGCTGAGAAGAACGGCCTTGCCGGCGGGATCGATCAGCTCCGCCTTGAGGGGCAGGAGCAGGTTGAGCATGGGGATAAAGGCGATGAAGGCGCCGAGATGGGCGAGGGCAAACAGGCCCAGAAAGGGCCGGCTCACCGGCGCCAGGGCGGGTGCGCCGGTCTGATTCTCGCTTCCCTTGGTCATCGCCGGAGCTTTCGCGGCCGTCCCCGCCGAAGCAAGGGCGAAGGACTATCGCTGCGGGACGCCGGCCGGGCAGATCGCATCGCCCTCGTTGGTCGCCAGCCGGATCTCCGACACCGACACTGCCGCCGCCGTGTCCGTGGCGAGCTGGAACGGCCGCTCGACCGCCGCCAGATCGGCCCCGGCGTCGCCGAAGCAGGAGAGACGGACCTTGATCGTGCGCCACTCCCCTATCGGCGCCGCGCCCAAGACGCCGGTCACGTCGACCGCCGCAGGCCCGAGCGCCAGGGTCAGGCGGCCCTGCGGGCGCTCATCGAACCGGTAGCGGAATGACAGCGCCATCTCGCCGTTGGACTGCCGCGTGAGATCGACAGGTCCGCCCCAGATCAGGGCCTGTCCGCCGCCCTCGCCGGAGAAGACGAACCGGCGGCCGCTTTCCTGGGCCAGGTCGTCGACCACGGTCATGCGGACGCCGCCGCGGGGGCTGGCGACCGAGTTCTCGTTTCCGACCCGGGTCTGGCCGCCGGAATCCTCCAGCGCCAGCGACCACGGGGGCGTGACCCGCCCGTCGACGAGGTACATGTCGACGCTGGAGGTGGAGGCGGCGACGCCGCTCTCCTCCGACAGCAGTCCGACCGGGCCCGGCCGTGCGTAGCTGAGGCCATAGCCGTAGGCGAACTGGGGATCGTAGCCGGGCTCGCCCCGGTTCAGCGGCCGCTCGGTCGCGTCGCGCGGCCAGGAGAAGCCCAGCACGCCGCTGAAGTCGTGACGGGGCCGGCCCTCGGCGTCGCCGATCAGCACGTCCGCCACCCCGGCGCCCTCGGTGCCCGGCAGCCAGGCGGCGACGAAGGCGTCCGAGGCGTTGATTTCGGGATTGACCCACATCGGCCGGCCCGAGAGGAAGACCGAAACGGTGGGGATGCCCTCGGCCTTCAGCCGCCGAAGGACGGCCAGAGGCTCCTCAGGCACGAAGTCAAGCGTGTCCACGTCGCCCTGGAACTCGGCGTAGGGGGTTTCGCCGAAGACGACCACGGCGACGTCCGGGCGAACGTCGTAGGTTCCTTCGGGGCTCAGCACGGCCTCGCCGCCGGCCTCGCGCACAGCCTCCTCGATGCCGCCCCAGATGGAGTCGGCGTTGGGAAAGTGCTCGTTGGTGTTGCCGGTGCCCTGCCAGGTGAGGGTCCAGCCGCCGGAGGCCTGGCCGATGTCGTCGGCGGCCGTTCCGGCCACCAGGACACGAGCGCTCCCGCGAATGGGCAGGACGCCGTTCTCGTTCTTCAGCAGCACCAGCGACTTGCGCACCGCCTCCCGGGCGAGGGCCCGATGCTCCGCGGAGCCGAGGTGCTCCAGTCGGCCCTCAAGCGGACGGTTGTCCTCGAACAGGCCCGCCTTGACCTTGGCGCGGAGGATGCGGCGGACAGCCTCCTCCACCCGGGCCATGGAGATCTCGCCCGAGCGAACCTGCGCCAGGGTGTTCTCGTAAAGCGGCTTCCAGCTGTCGGGCGCCATCAGCATGTCGATGCCGGCGTTGACCGCATCCGGGCAGCTTTCGTTCGAGCAGCCCGGCAGCTGGCCGTGGGCGTTCCAGTCGGAGACCACGAAGCCCTCGAAGCCCAGCGGCCCGCGCAGCACGTCGGTCAGGATGCTTCGATTGCCCGAGTGTTTGACGCCGTTCCAGCTGGAGAAGCTGGCCATTACCGAGAGCACGCCGGCGTCGATCGCCTGCGGATAACCGCTCAGGTGGATGTCGATGAGCTCCTGTTCGGTCCCGATGAAGTCGCCCTGGTCACGTCCGTCGGCGGTGCCGCCGTCGGCGAGGAAATGCTTGGCCGAGCCGGCGATGCGGCCGGGCTGGAGCGGGCGTCCGGGCTCGATCGGCCCCTGCAGGCCGAGGGTCAGGGGTCCGGCGTAGCTCTGCGCGATTTCCGGATGTTCTCCGAAGCCTTCGTAGCTGCGGCCCCAGCGGTCGTCGCGCGGCACGGCGAGGGTCGGGCCGAAGGTCCAGTCGGCGCCGGTGACGGCCACCTCGAGCGCGGTCGCCTCGCCGATGCGCCGGATCAGGTCGGGATCGCGCGCGGCGCCGAGGCCGATGTTGTGCGGGAAGATGGTGGCGCCGACGACGTTGTTGTGCCCGTGCACCGCGTCGATGCCGTAGATAAGCGGCACGGAGGTTCCCGGCCGCGCGGCGTTGGCCTCGCGGAAGGCGCGGGCGAGAGCGACCCACGCCTCCGCCGGCGCGCGCTCGTCGCCGCCCGGGGAGGAGTTGCCGCCCGCGAGGATGGAGCCGATCGGCCAAGTCCGCAGGTCCTCGGGCCGGATTGAGGCGATGTCCGCCTGGATCAGCTGACCGACCTTCTCCTCGACTGTCATCCGCGCCATCAGGTCGGAGATGAAGGCCTCCGTGGCCGCGTCGGTGAATCCTTCAGGCGAGGCGGCGCGCGGCCAGTTCGCCGGATCGGCCCGCGCGGCCTCGGCGACAGGTGGTTCGGGCGGAGTCTGGGCCCAGGCCGACCCGGCGGCCAATGCGAGAACCAGAGCGGACACGGCGCTGCGCATGGCGGACTCCGACTGAAGGCGACTCTCCGGTCGCAGGCGGGTTGAAGACCCGGCCAGCGACGGCTCAGGCCATTAGCGCGTTGAATGACAGCGCTGTCAAGGGGCAGGTCCGGCCGGCGGCGCCGTCGACCCTCTGATCACCAGCGCATGGGGGACGGTCGTCTCCTCCTGTCTCTCGCCGGGGCCCAGTCGCGCTTTCAGCAGCGGCACGAGACGCTGTGCCGCGGCGGCGGCCATCTCCGCGACCGGGTGGCGGATGGTCGTCAGCGGCGGGGTGCTGAACACGGCGCTTGGCGTGTCGTCGAAGCCGGCCACCGACAGGTCGTGCGGCACGCCCAGGCCGGCGGCGGCGGCGGCCTGCAGTACCCCGAGGGCCATGTCGTCGTTGGCGGCGAAGATGGCCGTGGGGCGACGGACGCCGGCCAGCAGGCGCTCTGCCGCCTCGAGGCCGGACGCGAAGGTGAACTGCCCCTCCGCGACCCACTCCGGCCGGGGCGCTAGGCCCCGACGGCGTAGCGCCGTCTCAAAGCCCGCCCGCCGCAGTCGGCTCGCGGAATAGGCGGCGGGACCCGAGATGTGGGCGATGTCCACGTGGCCGAGATCCAGCAGGTGATCGGTGATCTCTTCGGCCGCGCCGGCGTCGTCCATTCGGATGCGGATTCCGAGATCCGGTGCGGTCTCCGGTCCGATGCGTGCATAGGGGACCCCCATGAACTCGAGCACGTCGAGAACCACGCCGTTGTCCGAGTTCGGCGGCGTCAGCACCACGCCTTGGGGCCGGATGGCCGACAGGAGGCTGGACAGGTCCTGGCGCAGGGTGGGGGCGTCGTAGTCGACCAGCTCGACCATCAGGTGGTGGTCGGCCTGACGGCACTCCATCAGCACGCCCAGCTCAAGGCGGCTCAGGTAGTCGTTGCCGCGCCCGCTGCGCCAGTGCTCGATGGTCAGCTTGGCGTCGACGAGCGCGGCGATGATCGAGGACGCCGAACCGGCCAGGGACCGGGCAGACAGGCTGCGGCGATAGCCCAGTTCCGCGACCGCGCCCTCGACCTTCTTCCGCAGCGCCGGGCTGACGTTGGCCTCGCCGTTCAGCACGCGCGACACGGACTTGATCGAGACGCCCGCCCGGGCGGCCACGTCATAGATTGTTGCGCCCGCCATCCCCCAACCCGCTGCCACCAGACGCTTCGGGTCTCGCATCTGGGAGGCCGGCTGGCAACGGCGGAGCTCCGCAGCGTCACCCTCCTTGCGAGGCCGAACGGGCGGTTAGCCCGGATCGCTTCCGGACCGCAGTGCTGATGCATCATCTCCGCCCGCGGCGGCGGGGGCGTCCAAATCTGCGCTGGCTTATTCGTCTGGAGAGCGCCTCTTCGGCAAGCGGACCTTCCGAAAGGCAGCCAGGAGTCAGACCTGCGCATTCGCCGGCTGATCGTCGCCTTGACCGAAAGCGGACGTCGCCAATGACCGCGTTGAGTCAGAAGCGGCTATCACGCTAACGACTGTCCGAGTCACAGGCCATAAACCGCGACCCGCAGGCTCAAGCGCCGCTTTCTGGCTAGTTTCTGGTCAGCACTTCTGAAGCGGTTGAGCTAAGCGCTTGAAAAGAATGGTGGACGCGACAGGGATTGAACCTGTGACCCCTACGATGTCAACGCGGACATTTTCAATGAATTCAGAGGCTTGAAATTATCCAAGGGACGGACAGGTCAAGGAAATCAGGACTCGCACCGAGGTTACACGGGCGTTTCGTGGGCGATCCTTGGGCGCGGTGGTGTCGGCTCAAACCGACATTAAGCTGGATAATGTCGGCTCAAGGCCTCATAGTGGCTTCGGAGGCCGTCATGCGTCGCAGTCCCCTGCATACCACCCCGCCCTATGAAGTCGAGGCCGCCCTGAAGCGGCTAGGAGCGGACCTGCGCACCGCGCGTCTGCGCCGAAACGTCACCATGATCGAGGCGGCCGAGCGGCTGGGTGTCGGCCGCGAAGCCATCGCCGACGCCGAGCGGGGAAAGCCGTCAACCAGCGTCGCCATCTATGCGGCCTTGCTGTGGTCCTACGGTCTGATCGAGCGCCTGGCGTCGCTGGCCGAACCGCTCGCCGACGAAGAAGGCCTGCGCCTCGCCAGTCTGAACGAGCGCCAGCGCGCCCGTGTCGGCCAGGCGCTGGACGACGACTTCTGAGCCGCGCCATGCCGCAGGCCTACGTCTACATCACCCTGCCCGGCGCCACCCAGGCCGTCATCGCCGGGCGGTTCGAGCACCAGGTCGATCGCAACGGGGTCGCTGTCGGCCGCTTCGTCTACGGCCGCCGCTATCGCGAGCGGCCCGATGCAGTCGAGATCGATCCGATCGAGCTGCGTCTGGGCCGCGCGCAGTTCGAGACCGTGCGCCTGAACGGCGTCTTCGGCGCCCTGCGCGACTCAAGCCCGGATTATTGGGGACGGCGGGTCATCGAGAAACACGCCGGCGTCGACGCGTTGGGCGAACTCGACTACCTGCTGCACTCGCCCGACGACCGGGCGGGCGCCCTCGGCTTCGGTCTGGGCGTCGAGCCGCTCGCGCCGATCCGTGAGTTCAACAAGACTTGGGACCTTGAGAAGCTTCAGGCGCTGGCCGACACCCTGATCGCCGACCAAGCCCCCAAGGACGCGGCGGCGGTCGAGGAACTGCTGCTGCTGGGCACCTCCATGGGCGGCGCTCGGCCGAAGGTGGTGGTCGAGCACGACGGAGCCTTGTGGCTGGCCAAATTCAACCGCGCCGACGACCGCTGGAACATGGCGCGCATGGAGCACGCCACCCTGTTGCTCGCGCGGCGGTGCGGGTTGCAGACCCCCGACTCACAGGTTGTGACCGTGGGCGGACGGGATGTCCTGTTGGTCCGCCGCTTCGATCGCGAGCGCGCCAAGGACGGCTATGCCCGCGCCCGCATGGTCAGCGCCCTCACCCTGCTGGAGACCGATGAGACCCCGGATGGTCGGGCCCGCTGGTCCTACGTCATTCTGGCCGAGACGCTGCGTCGGATCAGCGAGCGACCGCGCGAGGACGCGCACGAACTGTTCCGCCGCATGGTCTTCAACGCCCTGATCTCGAACATCGACGACCACCCGCGCAACCATGCCGCCATCGCGCCCGGCCGGGGCTGGCGCCTGTCGCCGGCCTACGACCTCTCTCCGACACCGTCAGTCAGCGAGGACCGCCGCGACCTGGACATGGCCTGCGGCGCCCAGGGGCGCTCCGCCAACGCCGCGAACCTGCTCAGCGAAAGCGGGCGGTTCCTGCTGCCCCCTGCCCAAGCCGCCGCCGTGGTGGACGAAGTGGAGCGGGTGGTGACGAGCGAATGGTATGCGATCGCGCGCGCGGCCGGGGTCAGCGAGGCTGATTGCGGGTCGGTGAGCAGCGCTTATGGGTATCCGGGATTCCGGCGATAGCGAACTCAGATTGTAGAAGCCGCGAGGTTGGCTAGCCCATGGTGAGGACCATCCGCACCCGTTCGGACAGGCTGTTGGCGCCCATCTTGGTCATGGCGTTGGCGCGATAGACCTCAACGGTGCGCGGGCTGATGTCGAGGTCGAAGACGATGACCTTGTTGGCGTGGCCCTTGACCAGCCCGTCGAGAACATCGCGTTCGCGCGCCGACAGGCTCTCCAGCCGTGCCTTGATGCGTTGGCGTTCGGCATCCGCCGCCAGGGTGCGGTCCGGAGATTTCGAAGCCGATCTTGTTCGAGCGCTTCGTCATCGTCTCAGTGCAGTGGGTGTTCTATTTAAGTCAGCCTGTTGTTCTTGCGCTGAGCACCAGCCGGACGCACCGGCGGCGTAAGCGCCCTGAGCAGCGCCCTCCCCTTTTGCAACGCCAGTGCGGATGCTCTCAAAATGAGAGTATGAGAGTGACAGCACAACCTTGTGGCTGTAAAAGGCGGTATCCGAGGCGCGGGGGCGCCGTTCAGCGAGCGCCTTTCTTTATGTGCGGCATCATCGGCGTCACCGGCGAGGGCCCGGTCGTTCCGCGTCTGCTCGACAGCCTCAAGCGGCTGGAATACCGGGGCTACGATTCCGCCGGCGTCGCCGCCGTGGTGGACGGCCGGATCGAGCGCCGCCGCGCCAAGGGGAAAATCCGCGCGCTGGAAGAGGTGCTGGCGGACGAGCCCCTGAAGGCCACCGTCGGCATCGGCCACACCCGCTGGGCCACGCACGGCGCGCCGAACGTGCCCAACGCCCACCCGCACCAGGCCGGGCGCGTGACTCTGGTTCACAACGGCATCATCGAGAATTTCGCCGAACTGAAGGCCGAACTGGCGGCGCAGGGCCATGTGTTCGAAAGCCAGACCGACACCGAGGTGGTGGCCCATCTGCTGGACCAGACCCTTTCGGAAGGCCTGCCGCCGCTGGGCGCCTTCAAGGCGACACTGGATCGGCTGACCGGCGCCTATGCGCTGGCGGTGCTGATCGAGGGCGAGGACGGGCTGATCCTGGGCGCCCGGCGCGGCAGCCCCCTGGTGGTCGGCTGGGGCGAGGGCGAGATGTACCTAGGCTCCGACGCCTTGGCCGTTGGGCCCTTCACCCAGAAGATCTCCTATCTGGAGGAGGGCGATTACGTCGCCGTCAACCGCTCCGGCGCACGCATGTTCGATGCGAGCGGCGCCGCCGTCGAACGCGCGATCGTCCAGGTCTCGGCTTCCTCGGCCATGGTCGAGAAGGGCGAGTACCGCCACTTCATGGAAAAGGAAATCCATGAGCAGCCCGACAGCGTTCAGCACACCCTGTCGGAGTACCTCGACCTGGTGACCGGCAAGGCCAAGACGCCGGCGGTGGACTTCGCCGCCATCGACCGCATCCAGATCATCGCCTGCGGCACCGCCTTCTACGCCGGCCAGATCGGCCGCTACGCGTTCGAGCGCATCGCCGGACTGCCGTGCGACGTCGAGATCGCGTCGGAGTTCCGCTACCGATCGCCCGCCTTGTCGAAGAACACCCTCGCGGTGGCCGTCAGCCAGTCGGGCGAGACCGCCGACACCCTCGCCAGCCTGACGTGGTGCAAGCGCGAGGGGCTGAGAACCGCGGCGGTGGTCAACGTCCACTCCTCATCGATGGCGCGAGAGGCCGGGGTGCTGTGGCCAACGCATGCGGGACCCGAGATCGGCGTGGCCTCCACCAAGGCCTTCACCGCCCAGGTCGCGGCGCTGTTGGCGCTGGCGGTCGCGGCGGGCGTAGCTCGAGGCCGCCTCGACGCCGCCGACGAGGCCGAGCTGGTCAAGGCCCTGTTCGAAAGCCCGCGCCTGATCGCCGAATGCGCCGAGCATCACGCCGACATCGAAGCTGTCGCCCACGACCTGGCCAAGGCCAGAGACGTGCTGTTCCTGGGTCGCGGCGCCATGTTCCCGCTGGCCATGGAAGGCGCGCTGAAGCTGAAGGAGATCAGCTACATCCACGCCGAGGGCTA
>JAEYAO010000071.1 GCA_023456105.1 Pseudomonadota bacterium
GGAGTGTGAGTAGAGGTTACCGTTTCGACGAAAGCTGACGCCCCGCGCGGATGATTACGCTGCAAGCTCGGGGCGGAGGATGGTGGCGGTCTTATCGCCTAACCCCATAAGCCTGCGGCGGGCAGGCAGCCCTGCGAGGCTGTCCCTGGACCGATCGAGTATCCCCCTCGACCCTCTCGGCGCCGAACCGAGTTCGGCGCCGGCGTCGGCAGGGGCGAACCCCCGACGACCTCCCGCTCCATCCGCTCCCGCCGCTCGCAAGGTCGCAGGCCAGGCGAGCCCTCCAGTGCGACGAGACCCATGCAGGATGGCACGGGCGGGAGCTCAGGCGGGGAAGTCGGGGCGAGGTTTGGTCAAGGTGTTGTTCAGGCGCGGGTTTGTCGCGGCTGATGCGTTGGCTGCGTTTCTTTCCCGTCATCCTCGCCCCTTGTGGCGAGGATCCAGACGCTCGGTCTTCGCCGTTCAGCAACGGGAGTCTGGACCCTCGGGTGGAGCAAGGCTCGCATGCGAGCGCATGCGACGGCCCGAGGGTGACGGGAGAGTGGGGGTGTGAGGAGCTTCTCCCTCCCCCGTTTGGGGAGGGAGAAGGTCGGCCTTCACCTCGCCGTTTCGGAAGGCTATCCCCTGCCCCATGTCGCTACGTCCGCTGTTCGTCACCCAGGTCTACCAAGCCACCCTGGCGGAAGGTCGCGGGTTCGCCGAGTTCAACGCGCAGTTGATCGACGCCTGTCGAATGCTGGCGGAAGAAGATGAAGGCGGACGCCGGTGGTGCCGGGCGAACGGCTATCGAGGCTACACCTCCTACGGCTCGTTGAACGACCTCCCGCAGCGGCTGCCGGAGTTCGCGGAGCTGAAGCGGCATCTGGACCGGCACGCGCTGGCATACGCCAAGGCGCTGAACTTCGATCTGGCGAGAAAGCCGCGCCTGGACAATCTCTGGGTCAACATCCTGAAGCCCGGCGGCGGGCACACGGGCCACATCCATCCGCACGCCTTCCTGAGCGGCACCGTCTATGTGGAGACGCCGCCGGGCGCCTCGGCGCTGAAGCTGGAAGACCCGCGCCTGCCGATGATGATGGCCCGGCCCTCCGTCAGCGAGGAGGCGTCGGAGGCCGAGCGGCCGTTCGTCTATCTGAAGCCCCAGCCCGGCACGGTGCTGATGTGGGAGAGCTGGCTGCGCCACGAGGTGCCGGTGAACGCCGCCAGGTCAGACCGGATTTCCGTCAGCTTCAACTACGCCTGACGAGCCTAGGCGCGCCTGCCTTATTTGCCCTTCGGCCTCGGGATCGCTACATCCCCGACCAATCCCCAACGCACACGATTTCCAAGGGCGCACCGCACCTCATGGCGCAGCAATACATCTTTCAGATGCAGGGCCTGACCAAGGCCTTTCCCGGCGGCAAGAAGATCTTCGAGAACATCTGGCTGAGCTTCTACAACGACGCCAAGATCGGCGTGGTCGGCGTGAACGGCTCGGGCAAGTCCACCCTGCTCAAGATCATGGCCGGGCTGGACAAGGAGTTCCAGGGCGAGGCCAAGGCCGCCGACGGCATCAAGCGCGGCTATCTGGAGCAGGAGCCGCAGCTCGATCCGGCGCTGAACGTGCGCGAGAACGTCGAGGCCTGGTGCGAGGAGAAGCAGTGGGTCAACCGCTTCAACGCGGTCGCCGCCGAGCTGGGCGAGAACTACACCGACGAGCTGATGGAGGAGATGACCGCCCTCCAGGAGAAGATCGACGCCGGCGACGTCTGGGACATCGACAGCCGCATCGAGATGGCCATGGACGCCCTGCGCTGTCCGCCGGACGACTGGGAGGTGACCAACCTGTCCGGGGGCGAGAAGCGCCGCGTGGCCTTGGCGCGCCTGCTGCTGTCCAAGCCCGACATGCTGCTGATGGACGAACCGACCAACCACCTGGACGCGGAATCCGTCGCCTGGCTGCAGCACCACCTGGAGAACTTCCCCGGCTGCGTCATCCTGGTGACCCACGACCGCTACTTCCTGGACCAGGTGACCAAGTGGACGCTGGAGCTGGACCGCGGTCGCGGCCACCCGCACGAGGGCAACTATTCCTCCTGGCTGGAAGCCAAGCAGAAGCGCGTGGTGCAGGAGCAATCGGAATCCGAAGCCCGCCAGCGCGCCCTGACCCGCGAACTGGAGTGGGTGCGTTCGGGCGCCAAGGCCCGCCAGGCCAAGTCCAAGGCGCGTCTGGCCGCCTATGAGAAGATGGTGGCCGAGCAGGAGAACAGCCGTCAGGCCCAGTCCTTCGCCGTGATCCAGATCCCGCCCGGCCCGCGCCTGGGCAATGTGGTGCTGGAGGTCGAGGGCCTGCAGAAGTCATATGGCGACAAGGTGCTGTTCGACAATCTGACCTTCAAGCTGCCGCCCAACGGCATCGTCGGCGTGATCGGCCCCAACGGCGCCGGCAAGTCCACCATGTTCAAGCTGATCACCGGCCAGGAGACGCCGGACGGCGGCTCGATCAAGGTCGGGGAGACGGTGAAGCTGGCCTATGTCGACCAGTCGCGCGACGACCTGAAGCCGGACGACACCATCTGGCAGGCCATCTCGGGCGGCACCGACATCATGATGGTGGGCAAGCGCGAGATCAATTCGCGCGCCTATGTCGGCTCGTTCAACTTCAAGGGCGGCGACCAGCAGAAGAAGGTCGGCCAGTTGTCGGGCGGCGAGCGCAACCGCGTGCACCTGGCCAAGACCCTGGCGTCTGGCGGCAATCTGATCCTGCTCGACGAACCGACCAACGACCTGGACATCGAGACGCTGCAGAACCTGGAAGAGGCGCTGGAGGAGTTCGCCGGATGCGCCGTGGTCATCTCCCACGACCGCTGGTTCCTGGACCGGCTGGCGACGCACATCCTGGCCTTCGAGGGCGACAGCCACGTGGAATGGTTCGAAGGCAACTTCGAAGCCTACGAAGAAGACAAGAAGCGCCGCCTCGGCGCCGACAGCCTGATCCCCAGCCGGATCAAGTTCCAGAAGTTCGGGCGCTGAGCCGAAGGGCGGTCAGAGGCCCAGTTGCAATCTGACCGCCCGCTCCACGCTCGACAGATCGGCGGCTGAAAGCATGCCGATGCGCCGGCCCAGACGCAGCTTGGACGCGGTCGATATCTGATCGGCCATGGCCTTGCCGGGCTGTCCGGCGACCGTGATCAGCGCTTCCGCCACATAGACCCGTTCGACGTTGCTGGTGACAGGAACCACCTGGATGCGGTTCATCCGACGGTTGGCGGCGTCATTGCTGATGATCACCGCTGGTCGGGTCTTGCGCACCTCGCCGCCGACGGACGGATCGAACGAAACCCACCAGACCTCGCCCCGACGTGGGGAGTCCGTCATTGTGCGGCGTCGCCAAGCAGAGCCTCGCTCCACGCGTCGGCTTCCTGCTCGCGCTCGTCGTCCAGGGCCATGGCCGCATAGGCGTCATCGAGTGCACCGTCGATGACCAGAGGCCGCACTAGATCGTTGACGAACCGGCTGATGCGGCCCGCTCCGATGTGACTGTGGAGTCCGGCGTAGACGTCGTCGTCGATGGTGAGAGTCAGCTTCTTCATGAGAGCATCATACGTATAGATGCACGTGTCGTCGAGCCGGCCGATCGGCGGCAATTCCCTTGGACAAACATATAAGGATATCCTTATATGACCGAATGAGCCTGACCGCCGACCAGACCGTGGAAGCCCTGCGCGCCGCTGGAGAGCCGACGCGGCTGCGGGTGCTGTCGTTGCTGGCCGGCGAGGAACTGTCGGTGATGGAGCTGTCGCGGGTGCTGGACCAGAGCCAGCCGCGCGTGTCGCGCCACCTGAAGCTGATGACGGACGCGGGGCTGATCGAGCGGTTCCCCGACGGCGCTCGGGTCTATTATCGCCTTTCGCACGACGCCCAGGCGCGGCGGCTGATCGACACGGTTCTGGACATCCTGGCCGACGATGCGGGCGAGGCCGACCACCGACGGCTGGACGAGGTGCGGCGCGACCGGGAGGAACACGCCGCGCGATACTTCGAACAGGTGGCGCCCCAGTGGGACAAGCTGCGCTCGCTCTATGTCAGCGAAAGCGCGGTGGAGGCGGCGCTGGAGCGGGCCATCGGCTCGGGCCCGTTCGAGCGGGTGGTCGATCTGGGCACCGGCTCGGGGCGGATGCTGACCCTGTTCGGGCGCAAGGCCAAGATGTCCGTGGGGCTAGACCTCAGCCAGAACATGCTGAACATCGCCCGCGCCAACACCTCCAAGGCCGGACTGGACAAGGTCGAGTTGCGCCACGGCGACATCTTCGCCACGCGCCTTCCGGCAGAAAGCGCCGACCTGGTGATCGTGCACCAGGTGCTGCATTACCTGGCCGACCCGGCGGCGGCGGCGGCGGAGGCCGCGCGGCTGGTCATGCCGGGCGGACGGCTGGTGATCATCGACTTCGCCCCGCACACCTTCGAGCACATGCGCGAGGCGCACCAGCATCGCCGGCTGGGTTTTGCCGACAATGAAATCGCCGGCTGGCTGAAGGAGGCGGGGTTGAAGACCTCGGCGCCCATCGCCCTGCCCCCCGAAAGCGAGGGTCTGACCGTGACCATCTGGATCGCCGAGCGCGAAGCCACCGCCCAAAGGAGCGTCGCCTGATGGCCGGATCATCGACCAGCCTGGCCGAGGCGCGGGCGCTTCTGCTGTCGCCGCTGGGGCCGGTGGCGCGCGCCGGCTCCAACCGCGACGCGGTGAAGGTGTCGTTCGAATTCTTTCCGCCCAAGACCGACGAGGCCGAGGCCAATCTGTGGAAGGCGATCCGGCGGCTGGAGCCGCTGCGCCCTGACTTCGTTTCGGTCACCTATGGCGCGGGCGGATCGACCCGCGAGCGGACCCACCGCACGGTGCAACGGATCATCGCCGAGACCTCCCTGCGCCCCGCCGCCCACCTGACCTGCGTGGAGGCCAGCCGGGCCGAGGTGGACGAGGTGATCGAGGGCTACAAGGCCATCGGCGTCGATCACATCGTGGCCCTGCGCGGCGATCCGCCCAACGGAGCCGGTATCGGCGGCGTCTATCAACCGCGTGAGGACGGTTATGCGAACGCCACGGAGCTGGCGCGCGCCATTCAGCGCATCGGCGGCTTCGAAGTCACCGTGGGCGTCTATCCCGAGCGCCACCCCGAGAGCCCGTCGATCGAGCACGACATCGACGTGCTGAAGGCCAAGGTGGACGCCGGCGCGACGCGGGCCCTGACGCAGTTCTTCTTCGACATCGACGCCTTTTTGCGGTTCCGCGACAGGGTGCGGGCGGCGGGCGTGTCGATCCCGCTGATCCCCGGCGTCATGCCGGTGTCCAACTTCGCGGGACTGAAGCGGATGAGCGCCTCCTGCGGAGCCGCGATCCCTCCGTGGCTGGAGGCGCATTTCGGGGGGCTGGACGACGATCCGGAGACCCGCAAGCTGCTGGCCGCCTCCGTCGCGGCCGAGACCTGCGCGCGGCTGCAGGAGGAAGGCTTTTCAGACTTCCACTTCTACACCCTGAACCGCGCCGATCTGGTTTACGCCATCTGCCGGGTGCTGGGCGTGCGCGAGGCCGCGGGATGACCCGCATCGAACGCATCGCCGCCCTGCATGCAGCGGCCAGGGAACGCATCCTGGTGCTGGACGGCAGCTGGGGCGTGATGATCCAGCGGCGGGGCCTGTCGGAGGCGGATTTCCGCGCCGACCGGTTCACCTCGGTCAACGGCTATGACGAAAAGCACCAGATGAAGGGGAACAACGACATCCTCTGCATCACCCGGCCGGACATCATCTCGGACCTGCACGATGAGTACTACGGCGCGGGCGCGGACATCAGCGAGACCAACACCTTTTCGGCGACCACCATCGCGCAGGAAGACTATGCGCTGGACGCTCAGGCGGTGTGGGACATCAACCTGGAGGGCGCCAAGCTGGCCCGCGCCTCGGCCGACCGCTGGACCGAGAAGGAGCCGCACAAGCCGCGCTTCGCCGCCGGATCGATCGGGCCGCTGAACAAGATGCTGTCGATGTCGTCGGACGTGAACGATCCCGGCGCTCGGCTGGTGACCTTCGACCAGGTCTATGAGGCCTATCGTCAGCAGGTGCGGGCGCTGAACGAGGGCGGGGTCGACCTGTATCTGATCGAGACCATCACCGACACGCTGAACTGCAAGGCCTGCATCAAGGCGATCAAGGACCTGGAGGACGAAGGCATGGACGCCCTGCCGATCTGGATTTCGGGCACCATTACCGACCGATCGGGTCGCACCTTGTCGGGCCAGACGGCCGAAGCGTTCTGGAACAGCGTGCGTCACGCCAAGCCCTTCGCTGTCGGCTTCAACTGTGCGCTGGGCGCCGATCTGATGCGGCCATTCATCGCCGAACTGAGCCGCGTGGCCGACACCCTGATCGCCGCCTATCCCAACGCCGGCCTGCCCAACGCCATGGGCCAGTACGACGAGCAGCCGCACGAGACGGCCCACTTCATCGAGGAATGGGCCAAGGCCGGCCTGGTCAACATCGTCGGCGGCTGCTGCGGCACGACGCCGGAGCATATCCGGCATGTGGCGCAAGAGGTGGCCGAGGTGACGCCGCGCGCCGTTCCGGAGCGACCGGTGGCGCTGCGTCTGTCGGGGCTCGAACCGTTCGAGCTCGTCGCATGAGCAAGCCCGCCTTCAACTTCGCCGACGCCGACTTCGTCGCCAGATACGTCGAGAAAGGTCCGCGCGCCTTCATGCCCGGACAGCCCGGCGTGCTGCAGATGGCGGGCGTCCTGCTGGCCGAGCGCATGCCGGACGACGGCCATGTGCTGGTGGTGGGCGCCGGCGGCGGTCTCGACACCCATGCGCTGGCCAAGGCCGGACCAAGCTGGCGCTTCACCGGCGTCGACCCGGCCGCGAAGATGCTGGACCTCGCCCGCCACATCCTGGGCGAGGAGACGATGCGGCGCGTCGAGCTGATCGAGGGCGGCGTGGAAGCCGCGCCTGAGGGCCCGTTCGACGGCGCGACCCTTATCCTGGTGCTCGGCATCCTGCCCGACGACGGCTCCAAGCTGACGACGCTAAAGGCCATCCGCCGCAGCCTGAAGCCAGGCGCGCCCTTCGTTCTGGTTGATCGCTGCGACAGCGCCGACAATCCGCAGTTTGACCGCAACATGGACCGCTACGTCGCCTTCGCGGCGGCCAACGGCGTCGACCCTGAAACGCTGAAGAGCGCCCGCGCGAGCCATCGCGGCAATCCCGGCCTGGTCACCGCCGCCCGCGACGAGGCCCTTCTGGCCGAGGCCGGCTTCACCGACATCGAACACTTCTATCACGCCATGAATTGGCACGGCTGGGTGGCCTACGCCTGATGCGTCCTGTCTTCATCAACGTCGGCGAGCGGACCAACGTCACCGGCTCGGCCAGGTTCAGGAAGCTGATCGTCGAGGGGAACTACTCGGCCGCGCTGGACGTCGCGCGCCAGCAGGTCGAGGCGGGCGCCCAGATCATCGACATCAACATGGACGAAGGGCTGCTGGACGGCGCCGTCGCCATGCGCACCTTCCTGAACCTGATCGCGGCCGAGCCCGACATCGCCCGCGTGCCGGTGATGATCGATTCCTCCAAGTGGGAGGTGATCGAGGCCGGGCTGAAGTGTGTGCAGGGCAAGCCCATCGTCAACTCCATCTCCATGAAGGAGGGCGAGGCCAAGTTCCGCGAACAGGCCGTCGCCTGCCTGCGATACGGCGCGGCCGTCGTGGTCATGGCCTTTGACGAAGTGGGCCAGGCCGATACCGCCGCGCGCAAGATCGAGATCTGCACCCGCGCCTACCGCATCCTGGTGGACGAGGTGGGCTTTCCGCCCGAGGACATCATCTTCGACCCCAACATCTTCGCCGTGGCGACGGGGATCGAGGAGCACGACAACTACGCCGTCGACTTCATCGAGGCGGTCAAGGTCATCAAGACCACCCTGCCCTACGCCCGCATCTCGGGCGGGGTGTCGAACGTGTCGTTTTCGTTCCGCGGCAACGAGCCGGTGCGACGGGCGATCCACTCGGTCTTCCTGTACCACGCCATCGCGGCGGGCATGGACATGGGCATCGTCAACGCCGGCGACCTGCCCGTCTATGACGACATCGATCCGACCCTGCGCGAGGCGGTCGAGGACGTGATCCTGAATCGGCCGCAGCGGACCAACGTGTCCAACACCGAGCGGCTGGTGGACATGGCTCCCGGCTACAAGGGCGAAAAAGGCGCGGCCAAGGTCGTGGACCTGAAATGGCGCGAACAGCCGGTGGGCAAGCGCATCGAGCACGCGCTGGTCAATGGCATCACCGAATACATCGAGGCCGACACCGAAGAAGCCCGCCTCTCGGTCGAGCGGCCGCTGCACGTCATCGAGGGGCCCTTGATGGACGGCATGAACGTGGTCGGCGACCTGTTCGGCTCGGGCAAGATGTTCCTGCCGCAGGTGGTGAAGTCGGCGCGGGTGATGAAGCAGGCGGTGGCCTGGCTGGAACCCTTCATGGAGGCGGAGAAAGCCGGCAAGCCGAGGGAACAGGCCGGCCGCATCCTGATGGCCACCGTCAAGGGCGACGTCCACGACATCGGCAAGAACATCGTCGGCGTCGTGCTTCAGTGCAACAACTACGAGGTGATCGACCTGGGCGTCATGGTCCCGGCCGACCGCATTCTGGATGAGGCCGAGGCGCACAAGGTCGACATCGTCGGCCTGTCCGGCCTGATCACCCCGTCGCTGGACGAGATGGTGTTCGTGGCCGCCGAGATGGAGCGGCGCGGCTTTGACATCCCCCTGCTGATCGGCGGGGCGACGACCAGCCGGACCCACACGGCGGTGAAGATCGAGCCGGCGTACCGACGCGGCTCCACCACCTATGTCGTCGACGCCAGCCGCGCGGTGGGCGTGGTTTCCGGCCTGCTGTCCCAGACCGACCGCGCCCGGAACGAAGCGGCCACGCGCGACGAATACGTCAAAATCCGTGAACAGTATGCGCGCGGCCAGGAGGTCAAGGCGCGCGCCACGATCAGGGAGGCGCGCGACAATCGCTGGCGGCCCGCACCTGACCAGACGCCCGTCGGGAAGCCCGGCTTCATCGGCGTGCGGGCGTTCGACGCCTGGGACCTGCAGGACCTCGCCGACCACATCGACTGGACGCCCTTCTTCGCCAGCTGGGAGCTGATCGGCCGCTATCCGCTCATCCTGGAGGACGAGGTGGTGGGCGAGGCCGCGCGCGACCTGTTCGACGACGCACAAGGGATGCTGAAGCGGATCATCGAGGAGAAGTGGTTCACCGCACGCGGCGTGGTTGGCTTCTGGCCGGCTCAGGCAGTTGGGGACGATATCGCAGTCTACGCCGATGAGGACCGCTCGGACGAGATCGCCCGCTTCCACACCCTGCGCCAGCAGATCAAGAAGGCGAACGGCAAGCCGAACTTGGCGCTATCCGACTTTGTCGCCGAGGACGGCCAGGACTGGATCGGCGCCTTCGCCGTCACCGCGGGCCACGGCGAGCTCGACATCGCCAAACGGTTCAAGGATGCGGGCGACGACTACTCCGCCATCTTGGCTACAGCCCTGGCCGATCGCCTGGCCGAAGCTTTCGCCGAGCGGCTGCACAAGGAGGTGCGCACGCAGCTGTGGGGCTATGCGGCGGACGAGGCGACGGATGTCGACGCCCTGATCGCCGAACAGTACCAGGGCATCCGCCCCGCCCCCGGCTATCCGGCCCAGCCCGACCATACGGAGAAGGCGACCCTGTTCCGCCTGCTGGGCGCGGGCGACAACGCGGGCATGGCGCTGACGGAGAGCTTCGCCATGACGCCGCCGGCCTCGGTGTCAGGCCTGTATTTCGGCCATCCGGGCAGCCACTATTTCGGCGTCGGCAAGATCGACCGCGACCAGGTCGAGGACTACGCCGCGCGCAAGGGCTGGGATGTCGCCACCGCCGAGCGGTGGCTGGCGCCCATCCTCAACTACGACCCGTATCAGGCCGCCCGCGACCGCGCGGCCTAGCGGGCGTCAGCTTCAGGACGCCGGGGTCTCCGCCGGCGTCGCCTCGCGCAGACCCACGTCGGCGGGGGTCGCCGGCGCGGTGGTGATGTTGTCGCGGATGCGGCGCGCGGCGTGCTCGCACCGCCCCGGCAGGCCGAAGAACAGGCCAAAGGACTCGCTGCGGACCCGCTCGTCCGTCTGCTCCAGAAGCGGCGCCCACTTGGCCTTGGCGGCCGCCGCGGCGGCGCGCGCCTCGGCCTTCGCCGCCGCACTCTGACGCGGTTCGGCCGCCGCCAGGGCGCTCCGGAAATCCTGCGCCTCAAGCCGACCCAGGCGCACCAACTCCGTATCCTCCGCCGACCGGTTGGTCAGGGTCTCGCCCAAATCCGCATGACCTGTCACCAGCGCATCGCACCACGCCACCAGCGGATAATCCGCCGTCGGCGCGCCGGTCGGCAGCGGATTGGAATAGGCCAGCGCCTCGCGCAGCCGCACCGACGCCTGCGCCTCCCCCTGCGACGCGGCGGTCGCGATCGGCCCGTCCGACTGCTGCGCCAGGGCCGGCGCGCCGAGAAGGCCGAGGAGAACAAGGCTGACTGAAAACAGACGCATGGAAGCTTCCACTATTGGTCCCGAGACGCGCTAACGCACAGCCAAGCTCCCCGATCCGTGTGGCCATTGTTCGGCGCAAAGAAAAAGGCGGCGGACCAAAGGCCCGCCGCCCTTATCACGTAACCGGATGAAGCCGCCTCTAGAAGCGCGCCGTCAAGCCGACAAAGTAGCGCCGCCCCAGAATGTCGTAGGTCGAGGGGTCGGTGTTCGCCTGGACACCCGGCGCGAACACCTGCGGGTCTTCGTCCGTCAGGTTGTTGACGCCGGCGCGCAGCGACACCGCGTCGTTGATGTTCCAAGTGCCGAGCGCGTCGAAGTAGTTGACGGCGTCCAGCGTCTCGTCGCTTCCGAAGACGGTCATCTCACCGACACGTCTCCAGCGCAGGTTCACGCCGAAGTCGCCGTTGGTCCAGCTGGCGCTGCTCAGGGCCTTCCACTCCGGGAAGGTGTTGCCGAAGCTGCTGCCGATGGTGCCGGTGCGATCGGTGAAGACGCCGCCCGCGACCACATTGTCCTCTCGGTTCTCCAACCAGCTGACCACCGTGTTCAGTCCGATGTCGCCCCAGGCCGGCAGTCCCACATCTGCGAGAGCGAAGTTCCAGTCCAGTTGCGCATCAATGCCCGACGTCTTCAGCGCGCCCAGGTTGGCGTTGCTTTCGATGGCGCTCTCGATGTTGCCCGACAGCGGATCACGCGAGAACAACTGGCAGTAGCTGTTGGTGGGATCGTAGGTCGGATTCTCGCCCGTCGCATTGAAGCAGCCCTGAAGCTGCTGGAACGCTTCGATGGCGCCGATGACGTTGGTGATCTCGACGTTGTAGTAGTCGATCGAGGCCGAAACGCGCGAGAACAACGGATTGCTGAAGCTCGGCTGGTAGACGAGGCCGACGTTCCAGGAATCGGCTTCCTCTTCCGTCAGGTTGGGATTGCCGCCTGTGAAGCCCGGGACTTGATTGTTGGCGAACTCATAGTTGTCGATGGCCGAGGGGCTGATGCCTTGAGCCAGGCAGAGGGTGCGGACCGCGGCCGCGTCGGGCCCTTGGCGATAGCTGCTGTTGATATCGCAGGGATCGCCGTCCAATCCGTCGGCCGACGGCTCGCCGATCGATGGAAAGTTGACGTTGCGCGGCGAGAACAACTCACCGACCGACGGCGCCCGCACTGCGCGGTTGTAGCCCCCGCGCAGACGCAGCCCTCCGGCGATCGTCCAGTCCACGTCCGCACGATAGGCGTTGGTGCCGCCGATAGTGTCGTAGTCGGAGTAGCGATAGCCGAGGGTCAGATCCACCTGTTCGGCGAAGGGAAGATCCGCCAGCAGGGGGATCAGGGCTTCGCCGAAGACATCGACCACCTGAGTACCGCCCGAGAGGGATTGCTGAGCGTTGAAGCCGGCGATCTCCACGCCGCCGATGTTGCCGCCGTCCGGCAAACCCGCCGCATCCAGGTGAGGCGTGACCGGGTTGTTCTGGGCCAGTGATGCATCGGCGCCAAACGAGAAGTCGTCGGCGCGATACTGCGCCCCGACTGCAACTCGCACCTCGCCGGCGGGCAGATCGAAGGCACGGCCCTGAAGCGTCGCCTCGACGATCTGCTGTTCGACCACGGTCTGGTTGCGAGCTGAACGCGAGACATAGCTGATGCACTCGGCCGAGAGGTTCGATTGGCCAAAGGGATCAAAGCCTCCGGCGCACAGGCTGACGCCGCCATCCGCCGCGTCGAGCAAGGTCTGCACGGCCGAGCGGGAAATATTGCCGCTCTGAGTGGTGATGTCGCTGACCCGGCCGAACTGGGCGTAGACGTCGTAGGTCCAGCTGCTTTGCGGCACCTGTCCCCGAATGCCGGTGGTGAACTGATAGACGTTGTACTCGTCATCGACGTGCCGCCCCCCGACGTCGGTGAAGCGCTTGCTGAGCTGGAAGGAGCCGTTCGGATTAGGTCGGGCGTTCAGGAAGGCGCGGAGGTCAGGCGTGATGAACGGATTGGTCGCGCGCACTCGGAAGCCGGTCGCCGCACCCGCTGCGGGCGTAGCGGCCAGTTCCTGCGACGCCGTGTATTCGGTGAACAGGAAGTTGCCGTAGATCTCGGCGCTGTCGTTCACCTTGTAGTTGCCGCCGGCGTAGGCGTTCCAGCGATCAAGCGGCAGCTGCAGGTAATTCAGCGGCCCGGTGTTGAAGGTGTAGTTCGAGGGCGGCGTGTTGAAGCCGTCATAGGGGAGACCGCCCGGGCTTTGGAAGTTCAGCGTCCGGACGTGGCTGAACACCGATCCGTTGTCATTGTAGCCGAACGCCCCCGTGTTGTTCAGCGTGGCGTCGCCGAAGTAACCGCGCACAAAGGCGAGCGTGGGCAGGTTGTTACTGTCAAACGTCGTTGAACCCAAGGGTGTCGTACCCGATGGTCCGGAAACGGAGGAGAATTCGCGATTGGCGTTAAAGATCTCATCGCGCGTGGAGCGGCCAAGCGAGAAGACGAGATTGCCCCGATCCTCATCGAAGTTGCCGCCGATGGTGACGGAGTAACTGGTCGTCGCGCCATCGTTTCGGTCGGTTTCGCCGTATTGGGCGTCCAACTGCACGCCCTCGAAACGATTGTTCAGGATGAAGTTGACCACGCCGCCCAAAGCGTCGGAGCCGTAGGCGGCCGAAGCGCCGCCGGAGATCACTTCCACATTCTGGATCAGAGCGGTCGGAATGATGGTCACATCCACCGAGCCGTCCGAATTCGACGGCACTACGCGACGACCGTTCAGCAGCACCAGGCTTCTGTTGGAGCCGAGGCTGCGCAGATCGACGTTGGCCTGCCCGCCGTTGGAGGGATTGTTCGAGGTGGAGGAGATCGACGGAGTGAACTGCGGAAGATCGTTGAGCAACGACTCGATCGTGACGGCGCCCGTCGCCTGAAAGTCTTCGCTGTTGACGGTGACGATCGGGCTCGTCGAGCGATAATCCTGCCTCGCGATCCGCGATCCCGTGACAACGATGTCGTCCACAGTTTGATCAGGCGTCTGCTCCGCCTGGCCGGTCGGCGTCGGGCTCTGAGCCGCTGCCGCAGAGGCCGTCAGCAGCATCGCCGCGCCGGCAATCATGGTGCTCGCCAGCATGCTCTGACGATAAACGTAAGTCCTCACGAAGCCCTCCTGTTCAACCAAGACTGCCGCATTGAAGCTTTCCGGCGGGGCGCCGCATGCTTCATCGTCGCAGTCGATAGTGGGATTGCAGCCCGTTCCCTTGCTAGAAGTCTAGATCATGGACCGGCTGAGGACCTCATTGTCACTGCGAAGTCACCGTTTTGCCACACCAAACTCTTGAGTAGCGCAACTTCGTCTAAGCGCGGTCTGTGCAATACCTCGCAAATCGAGGCATCTATTTCCTGATCGGATTGGGGATATCATGGTTTTTTTACCTCTAGCTCTGGTTTTCGCGGCATCATCCAACCCTGCAGGCCAGCAGCCGCCGCAGATTGCAGCGTTGGTTACCTGCATCCACATCACACAAGCTGCGCAACGGCTCGCTTGCTTCGACGAGGCTGTCCCGAACCTGACGGCGGCGACGGAATCTGGCGAGATCGTCGCTGTTGACCGGCGAACGATTGATCAGGCTGGGCAGCAGGCGTTTGGGCTGACAAGCAGAAGCGTCGCATCGCCGCTTCAAGGCACACGGCTGGATGCGATCAGCAGCGAGTTGGTCAGCGCCGCTCGAACTGGCCCGAACGGGGCGTGGGTGGTGCGTCTCGCCGATGGGTCGACCTGGACCCAAGTCGACAACACACAACCGTACTTCCGCAACGAGCCGGGCACGTCGGTCAGCGTCCGACGAGCGGCTTTAGGCAGTTACCTGATGAACATCGACTCTGGCCGCGCCTTTCGCGTTCGACGCAGATAATCTCCCCCGTCACTTCCCGCGCACTGCAAGGGCGCCGAGCTTCACTCATGATTCCCTTTGTCGGAGATTTCGACTTCGCCTACGG
The DNA here is from genome assembly GCA_023456105.1 of Pseudomonadota bacterium. GTDB lineage: Bacteria > Pseudomonadota > Alphaproteobacteria > Caulobacterales > Caulobacteraceae > Brevundimonas. Next base: position 14,566 of record JAEYAO010000071.1, read on the forward strand.
CCGCCTAGATCTTGTCGCACCGTTGATCGCCCGCGTTGTGGCCGAGAACCCGGGTCCGTTCACCTTTACGGGCACTGGAACCTACATTGTCGGCCGTTCCGAGCGAGGCGCTTCGGTGGCGGTGATCGATCCGGGGCCGCTGAACGACGGACATCTGCAGGCGCTGCTTGAGGCCGTCGACGGGCGGACTGTCAGTCATGTGCTGGTGACGCATACGCACCGGGATCATGCGCCGCTGGCGCGGCCGTTCGCCGAGGCGACGGGAGCGAAGGTGCTGGCCATGCGGCCGCCGGCCGTGGAGACGCATGCGTCGGGCGGCGGGGATGAAGGGGGCGCCGAGGCCTTTTATCCGGACGAGGTGCTGGGCGGGGGCGAGGTCATCGAGGGGGATGGCTGGACGATCGAGGCGATGGCGACGCCCGGGCATGCGTCCAATCACATGGCGTTCGTGCTGAGGGAG
>JAEYAO010000083.1 GCA_023456105.1 Pseudomonadota bacterium
GGCCAGACGTCGGGAAGTGTGACGCCATTATACAGGGTGCTGTTTTGGGGAGCACCCCCTCTTAAAAAAGAGGGGAATGCTATATTAGGTACCAATGCAGCGGACAATGTTAAACCTGCGTTTCTTATAAAATCACGTCGTTTCATCTATATGCTTTTTATGATAGATTAGTTAATTGGAGGGGCTGTCCCAATGCGGATTCTGTTTCAGATTCGGATTGATGACGAGTGCGGAGCTTGGCAGCGGAGCCAGATAATCACGGTCTTCATTCCATGTTTTCACCTTGTCCGTATTAACTACTTTATTGCCGGAGTTTCCATTACTAAGGAAGATGCCAACATTCAGTCCGATTGAGTTTTTCTCTGTCAGATTACCGGGGCGTTCGCCTATATATATGTAGAAATTGGCATTTCTGACTGTATACGCTGGTTTGTCCAGGTCATATTTGGTTGAAGGAGCTGATACTGTTGAAAAATAGGCTCCCTTGAACTGCTCTTTGAAGAGGTGCCCGGCTTTCCAACGGATGATATCGTCATAACGCAGATCCTCCATAACCATTTCAACTCTCCGTTCTCTCCGGATTTCGAGAATCACTCCTTTATTGCTACCGGATACCAACGGATATTGTGCTGCCAGTACTGGGTCCGGATTAGCATTTGCAGCTGCCATATTCATATTAGGCATTCCTACACGGTCGCGTATCAGTTTGATACTCTGTTCCAGATCAGTTTGGGTGAGCGTACCCAATTCGGCCTTTGCTTCAGCGTAATTCAGTAGGACTTCGGCGTAACGATACAGGATGATGTCGTTCTCATTACTGGTTTGCTTATCATAATCTCCGGATTGTATGTATTTAATCGGCATATATCCGGTGGTAGAAATAATCATGGCTTCATACAATCTATTGACATCATGATCCTTACAGATACGGGCGTAACCGGGACATCTGACTGTTTGGAACATACGAGGATCTCTATTTTCAAACTCCTCGCCAAAAATCATAGTTGCGTATCCCGGTTTGTCGGTAAAGCGAGTACCGTCATTCATCAGATAAGAGTCCATGAATGCTTTACTAAGTCCAATCTGGTTTCCGCTAGCGTTAATGATCGAATAATTGGTGTTATGTTTTACGCCCAATGAAATGCTATAAGCATAGGCTGTGATTACCTCTACGTCACTCGCACTATTCGTTGCTGGCTGTGCAAACAGGTCCCGATAGGCTACGCTTGTTCCTTCCCCCTTATCAATGGTGTATTTGCCCGAAATCATCATTGCTTCAGAAGCTGCCACACATTCTTTCAGGAATTTCTCTGATCCCTCTATGTTATGGTATTTTCTGAATGTACCTTCGAACAGGCAGAAACGACTCTTCAGTGCTAATGCAGTCCATTTGGTTATCTCATTCAGGCTTTTAGTTTCCACTCCATTTTTAATGGCTTTATCCAAGTCTTCCAAAATTTTATCTGCAATTAGTTCTCGGGAGTCACGTGGTTTGTATAACTCCGGACTGTTATCTTCAAGTACGGTGTCATACCAAGGTACTCCGCCAAATGTTTTCAATTTGTCATAGTAGAACTGTGCCCTCAAATAATAAGCCATTGCATTATATTTCTCGCGTATAGTCTCATCCGGACAATTTACAGAGTATTTCAGAAAGATATTAATCTTTCGTAGATTATCCCAGTCCCAACTTCCAGCCGATTGTGTCGAGCTTCTTTTGCCAGTCATATAATCGGGGAGCGTAGGCCATATCACATCGTCAGGCTTTTCCATCATTTTCCCGGCGGCTACACTGGCGCCATTATCTACATTGGATGCTCCTGACAACATGGGGAGAAGTCCGTTGATATATAACTTCAGTTCCGTTTCATTCTTTAGAGAGTTTTCCGGAGTCATCTGGTCCTGTGGTAACTGATCCAGTTCGCAGGCACAAAACGAAAGCGATAGTGAACTTATCAAAAAGGCTTTCTTTAGTATCGTTGTTGTTTTCATACTTATAGATGTTTAGTTTTGAAAAAATTAGAACGTCAGATTCACGCCGACAGACACCGTTTTAGAGAATGGATAAATACGTGCGTCATTGGCAGACATAGCTTGTTCCGGGTCTATATAGTCTGTCTTGAAAGGTGACCAATAGCATAAATTTTCACCGGCAAAATAGATTCTCAATCGCTCGATTCCTGCTTTCGATGTAAGCTTAGCTGGTAATGTATAACCTACCGATAGATTTTTCAGACGCAGGTATGCCAGGTTCTGCAAATATCTGTCATTCACAACTTGCATCTGTCCGTCATCGTTATATGCGGCGCTACCACGTTCGAGGCGAGGGAAATATGCACCCTTGTTCTCTTCCGACCATGCTTCTTCGGCTAGTCCTTTGGGGAGGAAAGCACTGTTGACACGTCCCCATGATCCCCAGAATTTTTCCATTTCTTTGTTCGGATATAAATCTCTTTTTCCAATACCTTGGAATGAGATGGCAAAATCAAATCCATTCCAGTTTATATTTGCTCCAAATCCATAGTTGTAACGCGGCGTTTCATTACCGATCACTTCGAGATCTCCATGATCGTCTAATGTATTTGCTCCATTGTTGATAATGTTATTACCATCCTTATCGAGGTATTTCATATCTCCACCACGGGCAACAGACCATTTACCCTGACTTTTCAATATGTCTCTGTTTACTGCCGACTGGTCTATCTTACTAGTCCATTCCGTAGCTTCTTCATCCGATTGGAATAATCCGCCAGTTCTGTAACCCCAGATTTCACCGATTTTCTTTCCTACATAATAATCAGTCAGAATGTTCGTGTCATTTCCTTGGTATTTAGTGATTTCAGAGGTTGCGTCACCTATAGAACCGAAGATTTCATAATTCAGCGATCTTCCGGCCAGTTTGAAATTATCACGCCAGGTTACAGTGATTTCATATCCTTTTGTCTTCATTTCTCCAGCGTTTTGGCGGGGAGGGTTTGCACCGTAAACAGCAGGAAGAGTCACTCCGTCGACAAACATATCAGAAGTCTTTCGGATAAAGTAATCCCCACTGAAGTTAAGTCTGTTGTCTAATACACTGATATCTATACCCATGTTGAGGGTACCTACCTTTTCCCAGGTATAATCGCCTGCTACAGGAGCGGGAGTCGTCAGATAATAGGCAAGCGAATTGCCAACAATATAAGAAGACTGTTTCTGGGTAATGGTAGAATATGGATACATACTTACTCCCAACTGATTTCCCAGAACACCATAAGAAGCTCTAACTTTCAGGTTATCGAAGATATTCAATCCTTTCATAAATTGTTCCTCGCTGATTCTCCATCCGGCCGATACGGAGGGGAAGAAACCATATCTATTTCCTGAAAGGAATCTGGAAGAACCATCATATCTTCCGTTGACTTCTAGTAAGTAACGTTCTTTATAATTATAATTGGCTCTAAAGAAAAGGCCGAACAATTCGTAAGCAGATGCGCCTCCTGTGGCTTTGAGGTCTGAAGCTCCTGTTCCTGTTGCCAAATTCAAGTCGTTCAGTGTTTCGGACAATACATCTGTGCGATAACCGAGTAGATCATGGTTTTGTTGTTTCTCATAGTTCATACCTACTGTAGCTGATACATGATGTGCTTTTGCAAAAGTATTACCATAGGTAGCATATACGTTGAATACGTGAGACGGATCATAAGACATTGATTTCTGTATATAGTCTTTTTTATGAGTGGAAGTAGTACTCAGCTGTGTCTCGTTGGCATATCCGTTAGAAATATATACTAATCCCTGACGCTTCCAATTATCATCCATAGTGAAACCAAATGTGTAATCTGAATTTACAGATAAATTCTTGATCGGAGTGATTT
>JAEYAO010000013.1 GCA_023456105.1 Pseudomonadota bacterium
ATTAAGAGCCTTCTTCTCGGCTCCGCTGCGGCTCTCGTCGCTGCAACCGGCGCTCAGGCTGCTGACGCAATCGTCGCTCCTGAACCAGAAGCCGTTGAATATGTCCGCGTTTGCGATGCATACGGCGCTGGCTACTTCTACATTCCGGGCACTGAAACCTGCCTGCGCATCCATGGTTACGTCCGCTATGACGTAAAGGGTGGCGACAACGTTTACACGGGTGAAGACCGTAAGGGCTGGGACAAGTTCGCTCGTTTCGCGCTCCGCACCTCGACCGCTTCGGAAACCGAGCTGGGCACCCTAAAGACCTACACCGAAACCCGCTTCAACTACGGTGCGAATAACTCTCGTCATGACGGTGTTTATGGCGGCACGCTGGATGATGATGGATTCCGCATGGGTGGCGTCAACTCTGACGTTGCTCTGCAATTCGCCTATATTGAACTCGGTGGTCTGAAGGTCGGTATTGATGAGTCTGAATTCCAGACCTTCACCGGCTACCTTGGCGATGTTATCAACGATGACGTGGTCGCAGTCGGCGGCTACCGCACGGGCAAGATTTCGTACACCTTCACTGGAGGCAACGGCTTCTCGGCTGTGATCGCTCTTGAACAGGGCGACGATGGCTTTGTTATCGACGGCTACATGCCGCACGTTGTCGGTGGTCTGAAGTATGCTGGCGGCTGGGGTTCAATCGCTGGCGTTGTGGCTTATGACTCGGTTATCGAAGAATGGGCTGCTAAGGTTCGCGGCGATGTGAACATCACCGACCGTTTCTCGGTTTGGTTGCAGGGTGCATATTCTTCGGAAGAATCTCCTTTGCAGATGTACGGCATGTGGGGCGGCGATTGGGCTGTCTGGGGTGGCGCGAAGTTCAAGGCAACCGACAAGGCTGTCTTCAACATTCAGGGCGCACATGACGACTGGGGCAAGACCGCAGTTACGGCAAACGTTGCCTATCAGCTCGTTCCTGGCTTCACCATCACACCGGAAATTTCCTATACCAAGTTCGGTGGCGAATACCGTAATCTCGTTGAAGATGACAACGCTTTCGGCGGTATAGTTCGCTTCCAGCGCTCTTTCTAAGGATAAAAAGAAAAGCCGGGCATTGCCCGGCTTTTTTTGTCTAATCGGAAAGTTCGGCGCTCTCAAACTGACTTTTCTCAAGCGCCTTCTGGTTCGTTATTTAAGCACTCAAAACGTATATGGATGCCGTATCTCTTCGATATGAGTCACGGAAAGCGAAAAGCCTTCTTTCTCTGGGAACCGTTCGCTCAACTCGTTGTAAATATCACGGGCCTTCGAACGGTCTGTTGCAGACCGGGCAGAAGTCGCAAAAAAGTGCTTCCCGTTTCTCGAAACATTTATTTCAAAATAGTCTTGCATTTCAGGCTCCGTTCAAAGTCATAGGCATTCGGGAAACCGGCGCTAACGCCGGTAACCGGAAGGCTTACGATCCCCTCCGACTGAACAAGCTTGATTACCGTGGGCTTTTTGTGCCATAACTAGTGCCACACGTCAACACGACTAAAGTTATGGCACACGGGAAAATGTATGCGGCGGGGATACATTAGAGTTTCAAAAGCTGGACCAAGCTTAGAGGAACAGTTTGATTTTTTGCGCAAGGCTGGCTTTGATGACATTTCCGTTACCGGAAATATTTTCGTAGATGATCCTGCTGAAGCACGAACTGGCGATCAATTACTAGAGCGAGAAAGAGCAATCAACGGCCTTCAGGCGGGTGATACACTGGTGATAGCCAAGGCTTCCCGCTTGGGAGTTTCGGCTTCAGACATTGTAGAAGCGCTCAAGGGCATAGCCATAAAACAGGCGCATCTACTCGTTGCAGATAGCGGGTTGGAAATTTCGCCAACACCGGATTCCGTTCTTGTTCTGGATTTCATTCAGACGGTGGAGGATGAGAATAAGGGCGAGGCAATCACAAAAATGCGCCAAGCAAGGTTGCTTACTGGCAATCTGGGCGGCGCTCCTGAAAAATACTCGAAAGATGTGCTGTTAAACGCTAAGCGCCTGTGGAACGACCCCCGCTATTTGGTAAGCCAGATTGTCGAAGAAACGGGCATTTCGAGGCGCACGCTTTATCGTCGCTTCGGTGAGCGCACGTTTAAATAGGACGCATTATGTCAAACGCTGAACAATGTCGTCATTGCCAAAAATGGTTTACCATTCGTGAAAGGCCAATGGGCGTACCGGGCGGAAAAAATCGAGAACCGATAAATTGTGCGCATTGTGGCTTGGAAGTTCGCGAGGAAATAACTGACGGGTTTTGGTCCACGGAGAAAGCTCGACCGCCACGCGAATTCATTTAACTAGCAAAAAAACCCGTTCCGGTTGACCGGAGCGGGTTTTTTAACTCTCTCGCATCGCCTACTCTGTACTCACGACGACGAACACATGTTACCGCCTTATCGTTGAGAAAATCCTAAGCCGATATGGACACATCGCATACAATCGCAAGCCTCGTGGAGCGCTTCAGCGACCAGCTCTGGAAGCCAGGGACGCACAAAAATAGCTCTATCGGCTTTCTCATTGAGCTGGCCGATATAAAGCGAGACGCATTTAGCAATTTTGAAGCTAGTTATTATAGCGAACTGGCCGACGAGCTGGCGAAGCGAGGCGATAAGAATGCCACGATAAACCGCAAGCTTTCCGCGCTCCAAAAGTTGCTGCGTAAGGCACAAGAAGAAAAGCTTGTGCCAAATGTGCCCGTATTCAAAAGACGCACGGAAGACCGGGAAGAAGTGCGGATTTTAACAATCGCGGAAGAACTTTCGCTGTTCAAAGCGCTCTCCGAGCGGTCATCCGACCATAGGGATTTTGCCCTTTTCCTGATCGATACTGGTGTCAAACCAGGAGAAGCGATTGCACTTCGTTGGGAAAGCGTCTTTGCGGGTCAATTTCACATTCCAGTTAGCAACATGGGATTAGCCCGCACTCTACCTTTGACGGCCCGATTAAAAGAAATGCTCCATCGTCGCGAGGTTGAAAATCAAGGTCCGTTTCGACGTATTGATATGCAGCAATTCCGACTGACACTACAAACTGTGAAAGCCGACATTGGCTTAGGAGACGATAAGAATATTGTCTCTACCACCCTGCGTCATACGTGCGCTTGTCGCATGATTATGCAAGGGGTGAACCTTCGCCTCGTACAACATTGGCTAGGTCTGCGAAATCACAAATCCATGGCGAGGTATGAGAAGTTCGCAAAACTTGACAGTTTCGAACTGTGTGTCAAAGCACTGGAGAACTTTTCCGGCGAGGTGCGCGCTTGACCTTTAAAGCCGAACCTGTGCAATCCATGATTGACGCTGGAGTCCGGCTTACCGCCTATTGCCACAACCCCCGATGCAATCACAGGCAGGAAATTGATCTGGTGAGAATAAGGGACAAAGTTGGTCCAGACTTCATCCTTGTTCATGACGATCTGCAATATCGTCTCTTTTGCAGTGTGTGCGACGGAAAGAAAATCGGCATACTGCCGTCAGACCCCCGCAAACCGAACCTCTATAACCAAGCAAAAAATGGTTGAGTGGGCGCAGCGCTTCAGCAAACGGGCTTGGGGGGCAAGGGTGTTGGCCGGAACGGCGCTGCGCCTAATTCTTCTATATCGTTCCGCGTATCCTGGATCAAGTGCATTGCGGTGTTATGAAAAACAATTTAACATATTCCCGCTATCTGATTTAGATACTCTCCACGATTCATATTGACAGTCATATTTTAAAAGGCATTCATTCCGATCCATGGGACGCAAAAAACTCTATTCTAACCGTGTGACAGTACCGCTATCCGACGAAATGTTGGAAAGCATGGATGCTGTGCTTATGCCAAAAGAACAGCGCCTTGATATGGTGCGCTCCGCGATTGAGCGCGAAGTTGCGCGCCGAAAACTATCCCCTTCCGAAGATGAAGGGTTGACCTTCAAGCGTATCGACAATGATTTGTCAGCCGTTGAAACGTCCATAAAACAGCTTCGGGAAACACTGGATAGTGAACAAAAGCTCGCCAACAGATAGAGCCGTCCGAGTTATCAACAGAGGCGAAAATGTGGCGAAACAGAGCGGTTTTTTTACATTTCAACTCAGATTCGCATCTAAAATCGGTGTGATTTCATAAATCTATTCGTTAACCTCCTCTTAAGAAACGCGATGCGGAAGGCCCTTAAAGTGGCCTTAATTGCCTTCCGTTACACAAAACTGTGTTTAATCCGCCACAGTTCCTTTGCGGAAAAATCCACCTCCTGCATTAGCCGTTGCGGAACTTTCACAAACGCGCCTATTCATTATGCGTGAATAAAAAACCTAACTGGAGGTCAGAAATGAACATTAAGAGCCTTCTTCTCGGCTCCGCTGCGGCTCTCGTCGCTGCAACCGGCGCTCAGGCTGCTGACGCAATCGTCGCTCCTGAACCAGAAGCCGTTGAATATGTCCGCGTTTGCGATGCATACGGCG
>JAEYAO010000020.1 GCA_023456105.1 Pseudomonadota bacterium
CTGCTCCCGCAAGATCCCGATGATTTGCTCTTCCGTGAACCTTGATCGCTTCATTCTGTCCGTCCTTCGTTGGGCGGACTCTAGCTATTCCTGGAGGAGTTTCAGGGGGTCACGTCAGGTCACGTCACGGGCCATCCATCTCGGCCTAGCTTGGTGCTCCTTATTGTCGCGCGGAGCCTAGAACCGAACGTCCAAAAGCAACTTCTACTGTCGCTTTGAATGAGGCCATCAAACGTCTAGCTTGGCGTTGTAGCGGCGGGGAGCGTGATGGACGACAGCGAACGCGACTTCCATTTCAATAAGCAGCCCAACACGACCTATTTTTCTAGGCGTATCGCGCCGACGATTGGTGAGCCGCTGCGCATACTTTCAAGCGTCGTTGAAACGGCCGGTGCATTACGCTTTGCCAAAGTGAAGGACGAAATCCTACTCCGCGCTACCCCAGGGGGACGTGTGGAAATCAAGGCAACAGTCCTTGAGGATGATCGGAGCATAGAGACGCTCACCATTCAAAAGTTCACCCCTGCTTCCGGCCCTAGCGACAAGGTGCATTTCACCTTCTTGGGCCGCGAGATCGACGCCCTGCTTGAGTTTATGGCGGGTGTGAAGACCATTGAGTTTGGAGGAGACGGAAAAGGCAAGCTGTCCCGTGAGGCAGTGCGGACCGTAGTGCTCACGGCAGCCCAAGCCCATCAGATTTTTACCACGAACCAAGATCTCTTCATTCAGCTAGCAGAGCGCGAAGACCTCCAGCGTGACCTCGTCGCTGTGGGATATCGACGCCGGCAACTTGATCGGTTCGAACAGATGCTGACAGACCAAAACGCTTTCGCTGCGGAGCAAGCCCACTACGACAAGACGCCGGAAGCCACTTGGCAGGCGTTCTTCGAAGAGAATACTTGGATCTTTGGGTATGGTCTTACCTACCAGTTCCTGTCAGGCCTCGACGAGAAGAGGCTTGAGCAAACCGTTCGCGGCGCTGACATTTCCGGTCCAGGAAAGCGCATCGATGCGCTTATGAAGACGCGTGGGATCCTCAGTTCGCTATGCTTTGTAGAAATAAAGCGACACGACGCTAAGTTATTGGACCACAGTAACTCCTATCGTTCAGGCGCTTGGTCTGTCTCAAAAGAATTAAGCGGGGGCGTCGCTCAGGTCCAGACCACAGTAGCGGACACTGTGGATCGCCTGTCCCGAGCAATCACCGTTAGCGACGCCGAGGGCGATCCCACCGGGGAGCTTCTATTTAACGTTCACCCAAAGGCGTTTTTGGTGATCGGTCAACTAAGTGAGTTCCATTCAGAGCGGGGGATCAACCAGCCGAAGTTCCGGTCGTTCGAGATGTTCCGGCGTGAGATGCGGTCACCCGAAATTCTAACGTTCGACGAGTTGTTGAACAGAGCGCGGTTCATTGTGGATCACCCTGTCGCGAGGTAAGTCGCTGAAGAGTCAGACTGGCGCCATGACCGGACATTGGCTCCGAGACCAGAACCGGCCCTTCACCCAGCCCGATATCGCAGGGCATCGACGATGATCTGGAACGCCAGCAGATTCTGTCGGCGGCTGGGATAGTAGAGGAAGTAGCCGTCAAACATCGGCGACCAGTCGTCGAGCACCTGCTCGAGCGCGCCGCTTTCCAGATGCGCCGCAACGATGCTCTCCGGGATGTAGGCGATGCCGAGCCCGCTAAGGGCGGCGTCCACCTGGGCATAGGAGTTGTTGAAGGCGAGTTGGCCGTCGACGCGCACGCGCAGTTCCTGACCGTCCTTCTCGAACTCCCATGCATAGAGTCCGCCGGCGCTTTCCTGACGTGTGTTGATGCAGCGATGGCGAACGAGGTCGCGCGGATGCGTCGGCCGACCCCGTTCGGCGAAGTAGGCGGGAGAGGCCACCGCCACGAGCCGCCAGTCCGGCCCGATACGGACGGCGATCATGTCCTTCTCGACGCTTTCGCCCAAGCGGACACCGGCGTCGTAGCCGTCCTCGACGATATTCCTGAAGGTGCTGTCCAGCAGGAGTTCGACCTTGATGTCGGGGTAGGTTTGCAGGACCGGCTTCAGCTTGGGCCAGACGACGGTCTCGAGCGCATGATCCGACAGGGTCAGGCGGATGGAGCCCGACGGCGTGTCACGAAAGGCGGTGAGCGCCGCGATCTCGTCCTCGATCTCGCCCATGCGGGGCGCGATGGTCTGCAGCAAGCGCTCCCCCGCCCGGGTCGTCGCCACACTGCGCGTGGTGCGGCTCAGCAGGCGGATGCCCATCCGGGTTTCAAGCTGCTTGATCGCATGGCTGAGCGTCGACTGGGACACCCCCAGCCGCGCCGCCGCCTTGGTGAAGCTGCGCTCCTCGGCCACGGCCCGGAACCATGTCAGCTGATTGAAATCGGTCCGCATCGAACATCTCCGCAGTTCCGTGCAGATTAATCGATCAGAACAATAAGATCATCCCGATTGCACCGGCTAATCGCGAAGACGCGTCGGGACTAGCTTTCGGTCCATGACCACCGAAGCCTCCATTTCGCAGACCGACGCCCCGCCCCGGGCGGCCGCCTGGGGCGCGGTTCTGTCGATGGCCCTGTGCGTGGCCTTGCTGATCGCGTCGGAGTTCATGCCGGTCAGCCTGCTGACGCCGATGGCAGAAGGCCTCAACGCCACCGAAGGCCAGACCGGACAGGCGATCTCGATCAGCGGACTGTTCGCCGTCGTCGCCAGCCTGTTGGTGACCACGGTCGCGGGGCGGCTGAATCGGAAGACGGTTCTGGTGGCAATGGCGGCCTTGATGCTGGTCTCGCTGGTGCTGGTCGCCGGGGCATCAAGCTTCGCCATGCTGATGGGGGGCCGCGCCCTGCTGGGCGTCTGCGTCGGCGGCTTCTGGGCGTTGGCGACCGCCGTGATCATGCGGCTGGTTCCGACCAGCGACGTGCCCCGCGCCCTTGCCTTCATGTACGGCGGACAGGCCATCGCCGCGGCCTTCGCCGCTCCGGTGGGCAGCTATCTCGGCGGCCTGCTGGGCTGGCGTGAGGTGTTCTGGGCGCTGACCCCGTTGGTGGCGATCAACCTGATCTGGCATCTGGTCGCCCTGCCGTCGCTGCCCTCACGGGACCGACAGGACTTCGGCGCCATGGGCGCCCTGTTGCGGCGGCCCTATTTCTTGCGCGGCCTGACCGCCGCGATGCTGTCGTGGGGCTCGGCCTTCACGATGTTCACCTATCTGCGTCCGTTCCTGGAGCGGGTGACGGGCGCCGGGATCGGATTGCTGTCGGCCCTGCTGCTGGTCCTCGGCGCGGCGGGATTCGTCGGAACCTGGGCCTCGGGCCGGTTCATCCGCGATGAGATCGCCTCCCTGCTCAAGTGGCCCGCGCTGATCATGGGCGGCGCGACCCTGGGCCTGCTGTTGCTCGGTCGCGCATGGCCCGTCGCCGCCGTCCTGCTGGCCGTGTGGGGCGCGATGAACACCGCCATGTCGGTGATCTGGATGACGTGGATGTCGCGCAATGCGGAGGACGCGCCCGAGGCGGCGGGCGGCCTGATGGTGGCGGCAATCCAGACCTCCATCCTGCTCGGCGCCGCGATCGGCGGATGGCTGCTGGATGGGCTGTCCATTCAGGCGACCTTTGTCGGCAGCCTCCTTCTGGCGCTCGCCGCCCTCGCCCTGATCGGCGACGGCCGCCGCCTTCTCAAACCGCAATAACCAAAAGCAAGGAGCCTCGAATGCCCTCGGACACCCGCACTGAAAACACCCCCGGCCGCGGCATGGGCCGCCGCGATCTTGTGGCCCTGACCGGGGTCGGCGTGACCGCGCTGGCCGCCGCATCCCTCACGACCGCCCAAACCGCAAAGGCCCAGACCATGACCACCGAATGGGACAAGACCTTTCCCAGGAGCGCCGACGTTGACCATCGCAAGGTGCAGTTCCGCAACCGCTATGGCATCACCCTGACCGGCGATCTGTACACGCCGAAGAACCGTCCGACCGGCCCGGCGGCGGGGATCGTGGTCAGCGGTCCCTACGGCGCCGTGAAGGAACAATCCTCCGGCCTCTACGCCCAGACCATGGCCGAGCGCGGTTTCGTAACCCTGGCGTTCGATCCGTCCTTCACGGGGGAGAGCGGCGGGGAGCCGCGCAACATCGCCTCGCCCGACATCAACACCGAGGACTTCAGCGCGGCGGTGGACTTCCTCGGCCTGCAGCCGACGGTGGACCGCGAACGGATCGGCATGATCGGCATCTGCGGCTGGGGCGGCTTCGCCCTGAACGCCGCGGCCGTGGACAAGCGGGTCAAGGCGGTCGTCGCCAGCACCATGTACGACATCTCGCGATCGTCCTCGAAGGGCTACTACGACAGCGTCACCCTGGAACAGCGCACCCAAACGCTGGAGCAGATCAGCCAGCAGCGCTGGCGGGACGCTGAGAGCGGAACCCCGGCCTATGGCCCGCCGTCGCTGGATCTGGCCGGAGGGGAGCCGCAGTTCGTGGTCGAGTATGCGGACTATTACCGGACGCCGCGCGGCTATCATCCGCGGGCGGTCAACTCGGGCAACGCGTGGTCGCTGACCAATCCGATGTCGTTCATGAACGCCCCGCTGCTGACCTACATCAGCGAGATCTCGCCGCGCCCGGTGCTGCTGGTTCACGGCGAAAAGGCCCACTCCCGGTACTTCAGCGAGACCGCCTATGCCGCCGCCGCCGAGCCCAAGGAGCTGATGATCATTCCGGGGGCCAACCATACGGACCTGTATGACCGGCTCGACGTGATCCCGTTCGACAGGCTGGCCACCTTCTTCCGCGAGCATCTGGCGTGAGCCGGTCGCTGATCGCCGGCGCGGCGGCCCTGGCCGCCGTGCCGGCCGTCCCCTGAACGAGGAGCCTGTCATGCAGATCACCCGCAAGGCCGAGATGGAGACCATTGAGGCTTCGCCCGAGACCTTCACCGGCCGCGTCACCATCACTGGCCTGTTCCAGCGCGAGGCGCCGGCGCGGGTCGGCGGCGCCATTGTGCATTTCGAGCCCGGCGCTCGCACCGCGTGGCACTACCACCCGCTGGGCCAGACCCTGAACGTGACCGAGGGCGTGGGCTGGACCCAGATCGAGGGCGGTCCTCGCCTGGAATTCCACGCCGGCGACACCCTCTGGTGCCCGCCGGACCAAAAGCACTGGCACGGCGCTACGCCGCATGAGGCCATGACCCACATCGCCATTCAGGAAAGCCTGAACGGCTCGCCGGTGACGTGGCTCGAACACGTCACGGATGAAGAGTATCTCGGCGCTGACTCAAGCGATTGAAGCGGTCGTACGTGCGAGAGGGGCCGGGTCCGTTGCGCGGACCCGACCCCCTCGTCAGAGATCGATCTGCTCGCACAGTTCCAGGGCGTCATCGACTTCGATGCCGAGGTAGCGAACCGTGCTCTCGAGCTTCCGATGGCCTAGCAGCAACTGGCATGCACGCAGATTACCGGTCTTCTTGTAGACCAGTGAGACCTTCGTTCGCCTGAGGCTGTGCGTGCCGTATGCCGCAGGCTCCAGATCGATCAACCTGACCCACTGATCGACCAATCGCGCATACTGTCGCGTGCCGATGTGGCAGCCGGCATGGCTCCGGCTGGGAAATAGCCAGTCGTCGTCGCGCTGGCCGCGGACTGCCAACCAGGCCGCGATTGCATCTCGGGCTGGCTCTGTAATCTCGAAGGGAACCGGTCGTCCGGTCTTCTGCTGGATGACGGTGGATCGGAGTCTCAGTGAGCCGCCTGGCGCGACGTCACTTACCCGTAGCTTCACCAAGTCGCACGCCCTGAGTTTTTGCATCGAGTGCGCAGTCGAACATAGCGAGGTCACGTACGCGCTTGGCGACCTTTAGCTGCTGCCGGATCGCCCAGATATGCTTCGGCTTCAGCGGAGCCTTGGGGCCGATGAGACGGCCCGCGTTCCACGGCCGACGAGGTATGATGAAAAGGTCAGACTGGCGCATGGCCAACCTCCCACGGATGGCCTCCCTGCATCGGCAGACAATACACCGGTACCGTCAGGCATGCACCGATTTCGTTGAAAAAGGCGTCCGTTGGCAATTGGCATGACGTCGGCGCGCTGATTCACTCTGGTCATTGAGGCCGGGAGGTTCAGCGATGATGGGCGAACGGCGGGTCGATCAGTCGGCCCTATT
>JAEYAO010000023.1 GCA_023456105.1 Pseudomonadota bacterium
GACCTGTTCGGATACATCGAGGGCTTCTACAATCCCCATCGCCTGCACTCAGCACTGGGCTATATCAGCCCCGCTGAGGCCGAGCGCAAAGCGGCTTAACCCCGTCCACTTTTACGGGGGAAGATCATGTACTCCGACGAGGCGCCACACACTCCTGAAGAAGGTCAACGCCAAGCACTGCTGAGTTCGGGAGACCACCTCATCATCTCCCCCGGGCCATTCACCAGATGGCTGCTGCGGCACCTTTTCGACAACCTGCGTCCAACTAGGCCAGCGCGCCCTCAAGCGCATCAAAGAGAGCCTGCTCCGTCGGCGCGGCTGCCACCATCGAAACTCTGTCTGACTTGCCCACCGCACTAGCGACGGCCGGCGACAGGCATACGAGCACAGCGCCTGGCGCGACCGTTCCCATGCAATCTAACATCGAAAAACAGATTGCAGCCTTCGGAGAATAGAGCAGCACAGCAGCGACGCCTTTCTGCCGGAGCGGCGATCGCGCCGACGGAAGCGACGCTGGGATCGTCTCGTATAGCGGGATGGACCTGTAATCGAGGCCAGCCTCTCGCATCTCCCGTGCAAGATCGCCCGCCGGCTCGCTGGCGCAGGGGTGCAGAAGGCTTGTTACGCCTTTCGCTCGACTGAAAAGCAGTTGAGCGAGGTCTTTGACGTTGCCGTTCGCCGAGAGGACAGGCCGAAACCCGACATCGAGAGCTTCATCGCGGGTTGCGTCTCCCACCGTAAAAACAGGCCCCCACCTCTGCGGACACACGGCAGAGAATAGCCTAACCGCTTGGCGGCTGGTGAAGATCAAGCCGTCTGCTTTCAGCATTTCGGGAACCGGTAAGGCGCGGACTTGTAGAAGGGACCGGATCACCGGGCGATAGCCGCGGCTTCCGAGAGCCGCGCCTGTAGCCTCAGCGAAAGGGGCGGTGCGGGTCACCCAAACCTGTCTCCCCCCTCCTGGGCGGGACGGGGACTTCGCCATCGTGTTAAACCTTGATGCTGCGGCGCACCTTGAGGACCAATAAGCCGCGTTCGTTGCCGTCCCGGTCGGGCCATTCTATGACTTGACCTTCACTGAGCCCGATCAGACCGGCACCTATCGGCGTCGCGATTGAAACCAGCCCCTGTCCGATGTCCGCCTCATGCGGGTAGACGAGCCGGATCGTTCGCGAAGCATCGTGGGCCGCATCTAGAAACTCCACTTCAGAATCCATGCCGACGACCTCCGCCGGAACATCCGAATCGGGGCGCACGTCCGCACGTTCCATTTCACAGAGGAGGAGGCCAGCTAATGCGGGATTCCGCGTCTCGATCTGCATGGCGAGCTGCGACAGCCGCTCAGCGGCCGTCTCGCCTAGAATGATCGATGGTCGGGAGGCATGCGGAATAGCTTTCGGCATTACCGACTCCTGGAAAGAATTAGATTTGTGCGCCAAAAGCGCGACTGACGGATCGTCTCGAGCGAGCGAGTCCGAAGCGCGCGTGGTCGGGGCTAAGCGCCCGTTTGCAGACTGCTACCCTGACCGAAGAACTGCCGGAACGCCGGACGAACACTCATTCAGCTATCTGAGCCTGGTGGAAATGCGCATGTCAAATGACCAATCGGACGCAAGCCATTGAAGGTCTTCAAGCCGCTTCAGGTCCATCATCATCGATGTCATCCCGCCGGTCGCCTTCGTGATCGACATCGTTGCCAACCGGCGGAGACGGACGCTGTGGAAATGGGATAACTCGCTCATCTTCGAGGCTGGATTGAGCAATGATCATGAGCTGGTCCTCCCTCGGCCAGAGACTACGCGCAGAACCTGCAGTTCGATTGAACCGCCCCGACGATCCTCCCATATGATGACTTGGCCTTCAGAAAGACCAATCAGGCCTGACCCGATGTGGCTCAGGACAGATAGCGCGCAGCCGGTACTGCTAGCCTCTAGGGGACTGACGAGCCTTAAGCATTGTTCCTGATCTGAGTACCCTTTGCGGAACACCACTTCCGCACCAAGCCGAAACAAGACCCGGCGGCGCGTTTGCAGCGTCGAACACGTCGGCCCGCTCAATCTCGTGCAGCAGAGCCGCAGCGGACCGCGGATCTTGGAGGAGGCCGTCGAAGGCGATCGCGATCAATTCCGATAGATCATCCTCGACCATGGCAATGGGCGGATGACGCAGGTTGGCAGAGGAAGATCGTTCCAAGAGAGTCATGGCCGTAAACTCGCTGGGTGATGTCCGGAAAAGCTGGGAAGCTCCGGACCCGCCCTCTGCGGGTCCGGAGCTACAAGCCTTCGACGATGCGCTGCGCGTGGACCGAACCACGTCCGCTTAGTTCAAGATCCATTCGATACAAATGGAGCCTCGCCGCACAGTGTCAATAGCGAACCGCACGTCCCAGCGATGAACGAGGTCACGACACTCCGCTCCTTTAGTCGCTGCTAGTTCTCGCCACTGGAGGACTTGCGGAGCTCGCGACCGCAGTTCTCTTTCAGCTTCAACTTCGTCGGGAAGTCAGATCACCACGCGTACGTGACGCAGCCCTTCACCACCGGCCGTCCATTGCGGCTCCTCGTCGTTGACGATGATCAAGTCGTCCGCGCAACCACGGCGACCCTGCTGGCCGAGGAGCATGAAGCCATCGTCGAGACTGAAGCAGTTGCCGCAGCCATCGAGGTTCCCGCCCGTGAGAAGGTTGACGTGGTGGTCACGGATTATGCGCTCGTCGGACAAACCGGTTTGGACTTCGTCAAGCGAACGCGGCAGGGCAGGCATCGCCAACCGGTTCTTTGGTGACAGGCTATGCTGATCCCGTCGAAAGCCTTCCGGCGGACGTGATACGCCAAAACAAGCCATACCGCCGTGCAGAACTGCTCGAAGCTGTCGCGACGGCGGCAACTTCTTGGAAGTCGTAGGTTCCTCGTCAAGTCTCCAGCTCGAGTCGATCAACATACGGCAGCGAATCGGCCATCGAGGTCAAACTGTCGAACTGGGAACGGCCCGACGTTGCTTCACCACCTGCGCGCCACGCGAAGAAGTACGAGCGTTTCGCGAGTGGCTGGACGGCGCGATTGCTGGAAACGTCAGTTGGCGCCACAGCCTGACCTGTTGCCGTCCGCAAATTCCTAAGGGAAACGCCGCATCAAAGCAGAGAGGTTCGATGCAGCTATTCCGCCCGATCTTGCCTGGCGCGACAATCATCGACCGCGTCATGGCTTGCGTTGGAGCTCTCGTCGGCGTCGCGGCAACAGGGCTAGCCGCGCGGTGTACGTTGGGCTCAGAGATCTCCGCACCGATGTTGATGATCGCTTCGATGGGTGCCTCCGCCGTTCTCGTCTTCGCAGTTCCAGCGAGTCCCCTCGCGCAGCCCTGGCCCGTGATCGGGGGCAACATCGTGTCGGCAGCCGTCGGTGTGTTTGTCGCTCACCTGATCGATGATCCGATGATTGGGGCCGGCGTCGCAGTGGGGACGGCGATCGCGGTGATGTCGGCTTCTCGCTGCCTTCATCCCCCAGGCGGAGGAACGGCTCTGATCCCCGTGCTGGCAGGCTTGGGCGCTCCCGCGTCTGATTGGATGTTCCCCCTGCTGCCGGTTGCGCTCAACGCCGCGCTTCTCCTTGGCGTCGCCTGGATCTTCCACCGCTTCTCCGGACACAGATACCCCAGGATCATAGCGCCCGCTCAGACGCTTCAGGTCTCGATCAACGACGACGATATCGCCCACGCCCTATCTCAACTCCACGAGCCGCTCGACGTGAATGCGGGAGACCTCCGGATCATTGCGACGCTCGCTGCGGAGCATGCCCGCAGTCGCGCGCGAACCGGTCGCTGATGGTTGTATGGCGGCCACTGCACTTCGCTACAACAAAGCGGAATAGCTGATCAGAACAATCTTCCGGCGGTTCCGGCCATGATCTTCGGAGCAATCTCCGGGCTGCGATGAAGCAGGATTTCATGTCTCTGGGGACTTTGCGCAACAGGTGACGATTGAATGCCAACGGTCAATTCTGTTTCCACAACAACGCTGCTCACGCGGTTTTTCCGTTACCGTTTGGCAGGTCTGAGCGGCGCCAGGAGCGGACGTTGGCACGCCTACGGATTCGAGCCATTCAGCCAAGCCGGCCGAGGTCAGATGGAGAACGCCTCGAAGGCATGGAGCCGAGGCCGCAGAGCAGCCAGCACAACTTGATGGGGGTGGCCGCTCAGCGGTGTTGGGAAACCGCTCGCCACTGGAACGCGACATGCTACAGGGGCTCTAAGCAGCCTTACCTCTCGCGCATCCCAAATCTGGCTAATCGGCTCCCGCATTTAGAAGACGACAGCCGGGCGGCCACGATCCCCGCTTAGTTCCGGATCTCACCGCTTTGGTCGGTTAGTTTGTACGCGAGAACCTGTGCGTCCTCGATTTTCGGCAGCCCGTCGAGCAATTCCGGGGTTCTGGCGACGAGCGCACGCCCAACCTTCCCCGCGAGATGGGCGAGCCGTCCCGCATCACTCGGGAAGGTGTCGAAAATGGCGAAGTCGTCGTGGCCGAAGCGAACAGCATACCACGTGGTCGTGTCCCGCTCCTCCATAACGGCCGCAAGGCCGTCTCGCAGGAAGGCCTCGACATCGGCCTCCTTGCCGGGCTTCGCGCGCAATCGCACGAACAGCGCCTTGTTCACAGGTGAGCGGGTTTCAGCATCGGCCATCACGGTCTCCTTTCGAGTTCTTGGGCGTCATGGCAACGCTCCGCGGCGGTATTGGCTGCGTCCATACCGAACCGAGGTCCGCGTCGCACCGGCGGTAGATGACTATCCGCCCGACTTTTTTCCGCGTTCCGCTGGTCCCCCGGGGTGGAGCAAGGCCTCGGCCCCTCCGCTGCGGTTCGGTTGCATGGCGCCAACTCTCCGGGTTCGAGCTCGGTTTGAAGGATCGGGAATTGTGGCTTGAGGCGGCGCGACGGCGGCCGGTACATCACCAAAGACAGGCCAGCGTCGTTAGGACCTGCCGGCTCGGCAGCAGACGTCGCCGATGGCCGGCTTGAGTCAGGGCCGGCTGTAGCTGTCGGGCGTCTTGGAAGGCGCCGGAAGCAGCTAGCGACACAGCGGCGAAAACCGAACCTTCAGACCGCGCCTCGTTGATTGAAGCAGCTGTCCGGAACGGACCCTGGGAGGAGCTGCAATAGCATGGCCGCGAATACAGAAGACGAGGGCCGTGGAGGTCGTCCGCTCTGCCTGCCGAGGCAGACCTCCGGCTTAGTGAGGCTGGGCCTCTGCCCGAGCTGCGTTCTGCGTCAAGATTTCTCCGACTTTTGAGGCTAGGTCCGTTAGGGCGAACGGCTTGCTGATCATGTCCATGCCGGGGTCGAGGAAGCTGGTCCGGACAGTGGCGTTGGCGGCATAGCCGGTGACAAAGAGAACCGGCAGGTTCGGCCGGAGGCCGCGCGCCGCTTCCGCGAGCTGGCGACCGTTCATTCCCGGCAGTCCGACATCGGTAATCAGGAGATCGATGACCCGGGCGGATCGCAGGTGGATCAGCGCCTGTTCGCCGCCAGCGGACTGCAGCGCATTGTAGCCGAACTCCGAAAGGAGCTCGACGATCAGCGCCCTGACCGAGTCCTCGTCCTCGACAACGAGAATGGTTTCACCGTCCCCGGGCCGAGCTTCGATGAGCGTGCCGACATTGGCGTGGACCTCGCCTGTCGCGCGCGGCAGGTACATCCGGATGGTCGTTCCCTTGCCCTCGACGCTCTCGATGAGGGCGTGCCCGCCGGTCTGCCGGACGAAGCCGTAGATCATCGAAAGGCCGAGACCGGTGCCCTGCCCGATCGGCTTGGTCGTGAAGAAGGGATCGAATGCCTTGGCGAGCACGTCGGCGGGCATGCCGGCGCCGGTGTCGGAGACGGAGATGGCCACATAGTCGCCAGAGGTCGCGTCCGGATGCCGGGCCGCACCGGCGGCGTCGAGGGACACATTGCCTGCCTCGATGTGCAGTTCGCCGCCCTCCGGCATGGCGTCCCGCGCGTTGATGGCGAGGTTCAGGATCGCGCTCTCGAGCTGGTTGACGTCGCTGACCGCTGGCCAGAGATCCTCGCTCCCGCGCACGCTGAGCCGCACCTGCTCGCCCAGGGTCCGGGTCAGCAGGTCCGTCATGGAGTCCACAAGGGCCGCCACGTCGACCGGCTTCGGGTCCAGCGGCTGCTGGCGCGAAAAGGCCAGCAGGCGGTGAGTCAGCCCGGCCGCCCGCTGAGCCGATTGCAGCGCCGCATCCATGAAGCGGTCGATCTCGCCCAGCCTCCCTGCCGCAATCCGGCTGCGGATGATCTCGAGCCCGCCGATGATGCCGGTCAGCATGTTGTTGAAGTCGTGGGCCAGCCCGCCGGTCAGCTGGCCAACGGCCTCCATCTTCTGCGCTTGGCGCAGCTGCTCCTCGGCCTTCTCAAGCGCCTCGGCGCGTTCCTTCTCCGCGGTGACGTCGCGGCCATAGGCGTAGACGACGCCTTCCTCGACGAAGGTGTTCCAGGTGATCCAGCGGTAGCCGCCGTCCTTGTGGCGGTAGCGGTTCTCGAAACTGCTGAGGTTGCGCCCGGCCAACGCCTCCCCCCTCGCGGCGTCACTGGACGCCAGATCGTCTGGGTGAAGCAGACGTCGGTACCCTTGGCCCACGACCTCCTCGGCCTCATATCCCAGCGACCTCCTCCACGCCGGGCTGACGGCGCGGAAGTTACCGTCGGGTCCGATGATCACCAGCAGGTCGCGCGAATTGTTCCAGACGCGGTCGCGTTCGCGCGTCCGCTCCGTCACCCGCTGTTCCAGCGTGGCGGTGAGATCGCGCAGACGGGCCTCGGCCGTCTTGAAGTCCGTGATGTCGTGGATCGCTCCGATGAAGCGCTCCGCGCCACCGGGTCCGTCCTTGCGATGCTCGCCCCGGCGGGCGATCCAGCGCTCCTCGCCAGTGTCGGCGCGGATGATCCGGCATTCGCGGTAGTCCATGGCGCCCCCAGCGGGGAGCTCGCCTCCGCCGATCAGCTTCGGCGACCCCAGCGCGACCGTGGCGTTGACCGCTCTCAGAGCCACGGCGTCCGTCGGCGTCAGCCCCAGAAGCCGGCAGAACTGCTCCGAAACCTCAACCGTGCCGAAGCCGCTGACGTGCTCGAACGTCCCCACGCCTCCGGCCGACTGCGCGACCCGCAGCCGTTCCTCAAGGCGCTTCTGCGCGGTGATGTCGGTCAGGACGCCGCTGAAGGTCAGCACCCGGTGGTCGCCGTCGCGCTCTGCCTCGCCGGTGGCGGACACCCAGCGAAGCTCGCCGGCCGAGGTGGCGAGGCGGAAGGTCTTGGCGAAGACATCCGCCCCGTGCATCAGGCCGGCGACGGCGATGCGAATGCGCATCCGGTCGTCGGGGTGGATCGCGGAGAAGAACGCGTCCGTGTCGACTCCGCCCGCCACCGCTTCCCGCGACAGGCCGTACAGATCGGCGAAACGGGCGTCGCCGTAGAGGCGGCCGTCCGCCACGCTCCACAGCCACATGCCGGCGGCTCCGGCCGTTAGCCTGGCGATGCGGGGGTTCGCCGGGCCCGATGATCCCTCGAGCGTCATCGGAGCTAGCCGAGCCGGCCGAGGTCGTCGGCAGTCATCACACGTTCAATGAACT
The DNA here is from genome assembly GCA_023456105.1 of Pseudomonadota bacterium. Lineage (GTDB taxonomy): Bacteria > Pseudomonadota > Alphaproteobacteria > Caulobacterales > Caulobacteraceae > Brevundimonas. Next base: position 7,624 of record JAEYAO010000023.1, read on the forward strand.
CGCCGATCAACACCTTCAGGGCCTCCAGCGAGGACAGATCCATCAGCATGGCGATGTAGCCGCGGATGTCGCGGCCGCTGATCGAGAAATTGATGTACAGGAACAGGACCACGCCCTGGTCGTCGTCCCGGGCGGACAGTTCGAAGAACAAGTCGCCGTTGCCGCGCATGACCTCCGGCAGCGACATGCTCAGGGGCCGCTTGAGCATGTTGGCCATGGTGGCCAGGCAGCCGTTGAGGACCACGTTGCCGGTCTCGGCGAGCGCCTCGCCCTCCATGGCGAGCGCGTCCTTCGCGTCCAGCTCGTCTCCGGTGACGGCCTGCACGAGCGCCAGGCTGTTCGACTGCGGGAAGATCAGCAGGGCCCGGCCGGAAAAGGCTCCTTCGAAGTCCTGGCGCACCGCGACAAGCTCGCCGCTCTCGCGTTCGCGGATCAGGGTCGCGGCGGACTTGCGGCTCACGACCTCGACGGATGGGACCGACAGAGTGACTTGTTCGCCAACCATATTCCGCAGACTGGCGGCCGCGCGGCTTACGCCGATGTTGACCAGCTCGGTCAAAGCGTCGTGTTCAAGCTCCGAAAGCACGACCGTCGCGCCGCTCATCCACGTTGACGCAGCTTGAGCGCCGCGCCGGAAAGGAAGCCCTTCAAGCCGCCCTCGTTGATCGGCTTGGGAATGAAGGTCGCATTGAGCCGCCGCGCCTGTGCGATGATCTCGTCCTGCACGTTCGCCGTCGCCAGGGCGATCGGCATCTCCGCGTCCACGCCGCGAATTTCGCCGGCCAGTTCCAGACCGTTCCGCCCCGGCATGTTGAAGTCGACGATCGTTACGTCGATCCCGCCCGCCGCGATCATGGCCAGGGCCTCGTCGGCGTTGGCCGCTTCCTGCTTGTTCCAGTCCGGCTGCAGCGCCGCTATCGCTTTGCTGACGACGATGCGGGCCAACTTGCTGTCGTCGACGATCAGGACGGTCGGTGTCATTCGGATCGCTCCATCACATTCGCAGCTTCCAGAATCGACCCTGCCGTCGTCACGCAGGCCTCGGCCAGCGCAGGTAGGACAAATCGGATCAGGAAACCATCCTCCGGGGCGCCGTCCAGACGCGGCTGGAAGCGAAGCAGAGCTTGAACCACGGCGCTGTGCAGTTGTCGACCGTGCGAGACGTCGACCCGAAGCCCCCCGCCCCCTTCCAGCGCGCGCACAAGCGGCTCGGCGTCCTCGACCCCGCACTCGCCTTCCAGGAAGATGACATCGCCCTCGATCCTCACACTCATCCGACCAACGCCTCTGGATCAAGGATCATCAAGACCTGCCCGTCCGCCAGAAGGGTGGTTCCGGAGACACCGGGCATGCCCGCCAGCAGGCCGTCCAGCGGACGCACCGCCAGATCGGCTCGTTCCCGTATCGCATCAACGGCCACGCCCGCGATGCGGCCGCCGGACCGCACCACCAGCACTGTGCAGTCGCCGGTCACCGGTCCTCCAGGGCCGCCGACTAGCGCGGCAAGGGTCAGCAGGGGCACGGTGCGATTCCGCCAGTTGAAGGCCTGGCCCGCGCGGATCGGGATCACGGCCTCGGCCGGGACGCGAAGCGTCTCCAGCACCTCCTCCAGGGGCAGGCCGTAGGCCTCACCCTCGCTCATCACCACCATGATCCGGGTCAGCGTCAGACTGAGCGGCAGGGTGATGCGGACGGTTGTGCCCCGCCTGGGCCGGCTGTCGATCAGGATGCGCCCGCCCAGGCGCTGCACCGCCGCTCTGACCGCGTCCATGCCGACGCCCCGGCCAGAGACGTCGGTGAGCGCCCTCGCGGTGGAGAATCCCGGCAGGAAGATCAGGTTGACCGCCTCAGCGTCGCCGAGCGCGGCCAGCGCCTCATCGGAAATCAGGCCGCGGGAGCGCGCGGCCGTGCGGATCGCCTCCGGATCGATGCCCGCTCCGTCGTCCGCCAGCGTGAGTTCGAGCCGGCCGCCTCCCGCTTCCGCCGTCAGCCGGATCGTTCCCCGGCGCGCCTTTCCGGCGGCCTCACGCGCTGCCGGCGGCTCAACGCCGTGGTCGATGGCGTTGCGCACCAGATGGGTGAGAGGTTCGAACAGTCCTTCGATGATAGTCTTGTCCGCTTCGACGCCGTTGTCCTGCGCGATGAAGTCGATTTCCCGCCCCAGCGATCCCGCCAGCTCGCGGGCGACCCGGGGAAAGCGGCGAAGGAGGGGGGCGAGCGGCGTCATCCGCAGGGCGGTGACCTGCCGGTGCATCCGGCCGACCAGCCGGTCCAGGTTTGCGGAATGGACCGCCAGTTCCCGCGACACTTCGGCCTGTCCGGCCCCTTTGTCGGCCCGGGAGGACAGGGCTGCCAGGGCGGTTTGGGCGGCGACCAGTTCATCCATCATGCCCGCGAGCGCCTCCACCTGCCCGGCGTCGACCCGAAGGGTGCGCGCGCCTCCGCCCCCGGCTTCGCCGGAGGAGGCTTCCCTGTCACTGGCAGGCGCGGCCAGGGCGACGATCTCGACCTGATCGGGCACGAATCGCAGCGCGGCGCGGGCCTCTGGCACGGCGGCGGTGCTCAGGGCCTCAATGACAAGGCGGCAGGTGAAAGGGTCGTAGACGCCCCCCTCCGCCTCCCGCAGTCCCAGCCGGAGATGAACCAGCTCCGGAACGGTTCCGATCAGCCCGAGCGGATCATCGCCGCTGAAATAGGAACCCTCCGCCGGGACGTAGCGGATCGCCGTCACGGCGTCAGACCCGGGGTGACCCTGACGCAGGACCGTCGCCCAGCCGGGGACGGCGCCGGAGGAGAGGGTCGTGGCCGGCTCCGCCTCGTCCTGGCCGAGGCGTCCCGCAAGCCTTCGAGCGACCTCGCCGGCGTCGGACGGAAGACCGCCCCCACCCTCAAGGACCGCGAGCCAGCGCTCGGTCTGGACAAGGACGGCCAGCAGCGAGTCGATATCAGGGCGGTCCGCGCTCCGCACGCCCGACCGGATCGCTCCGAGCACGTCCTCGGCCGTGTGCAGGGTCATGGCCATGGGCGGCAGGTCGAACAGCCCGACCGAGCCCTTCAGCGTGTGGATGGCCCGGAAGGCGTCGTCCATTAGCGCCCGGTCGTCCGGGTTCCGCTCGAGGGCCAGCAGGGCGTCGCTGCCCTGCTGCACCAGTTCGGGCGCCTCGATCAGGAACTGGGCGAGCAGCTCGTCCATCAGGCGGACGGCCGCTGGTAGACGATCGCATCCGGGAAGCGCCGGACCGTGAAGCGGTCGCTGATCCGCGACATGGACTCGGTGTGCCCAAGGCAGATGAAGCCGCCGGGCGCGAGGGTGTCGTGCAGATGGCCGACCGCCTGCGCCCGCGATTGGTCGTCGAAATAGATCAACACATTGCGACAGAAGATGACGTCAAAGACACCGTGGGCTTTCATCGACTCCGCGTCGATCAGATTGGCTTCGGTGAAGATTACGGATTCGCGCAGATCATCGATGATGCGCCGACGTCCCTTCCCCGCGGGTTCGAAGTAGGCGTCAGCGACTGGCTGCGGCAGCCGACTGAGGGCACGGTCGCCGTACACGCCCTCGCGGGCGGCCCGCAGGGCATCGCCGTCGATATCCGACCCGACGATCTCGATATTGTAGGCGTCCACCATCCGCCAGTTCTCGAGTAGCCACAGCGCTATGGAATAGGCTTCTTCACCGGTTGAACAGGGCTGGGACCAGATGCGGATCCTGTCCCCCGGTCCCCGGGTCCGGGTGATCTCAGGCAGCAGGTTCTCGCTCAGACAGCGGAACTGGTGCTCTTCCCGGTAGAAGTAGGTTTCGTTGACGGTGAAGCTGTTGATCACCGTCGCCGCCTCGCCGGGGTCGGAGCGCAGCAGCAGCAGGTAGTTGGCGAACGACAAGGCCCCGGTCGCCGCCAGCCGCTCGTGCAGCCGCCGCTCGATGTAGTAGCGTTTGGTCTCGCCAAACTGCATGCCGGTGCGGGCGTAAAGAAATTCGCAGAAGCGCCTTAGCTCGTCCCCGGTCAGAACCGGCGCGATGTCGGAGGGATGGACCATCAGGAGCGCCCCGCGAGCTCGAGCAGGCCGGCGGCGACCCGATCCAGCGACAGGACCGCCTCGGCGCCGCCCGCGCGCACCAGTTCGCCGGGCATGCCCCAGACGACGGCGGTGTCCTCGGCCTCAGCGATGGTCCGGCCGCCGCCCTCCCGCACCCGGGTCATCGCCGCCGCGCCGTCATTGCCCATGCCCGTCAGCAGAATTCCGACGAGGTCCGTCGCTTCGACGTGATCCAGCGCGCTGTCGACCATCCGGTCGACGCTCGGATGCCAGCGGAAGGCGGTGCTCGACGGGGCAGGCAGAGCGACTAGGTCCCCGCCGCGGCGGCTGATGATCAGATCTGCGTCGCCCCGGCCGATGTAGACGCAGCCGGGCTCGAGCGTCGTGGGCCGGGCCACCTCACTGACTGCAAGCGCGCAAAGCCGGTCCAGCCGACCGGCAAGGGCTCCGGTGAAGCTGGCGGGCATGTGCTGCGCCACTACGATCGGCCACGGGAAGTCCGCCGGGAGCGGGCTGAGGAGCGCGTCCAGCGCGGGCGGCCCGCCTGTGGAACTGCCGACCAGAACCAGCCGGCCGGCTCCGGCGCCGGCCATCGGCGATAGACGAGTGCGTCTCGCCGGCGCCGGCCGGGCCCCGGGAGGCGGCCGGAGCTTCGGGACCCAGGTCTCGCTCCGGGCGCGCACCCGCTCCGACAGGCGGTGGCTGCGGGGAAGCCGCGCCTGGAACGCCGCGCGCACCTTCTCCACCAGAACCGGCCCGAATTCGTCGATCTTCAGCGAAATGGCGCCGCCCGGCTTGGCAACGAAATCAACGGCGCCCAGCGACAGGGCCTCCAGAGTCTCGCGGGCCCCGTCAGCGGTCAGGGCGGAGAACATCACCACCGGACAGGGTCGCTCGAGCATGATCCGATCCAGACAGGCCAGCCCATCCATGCGGGGCATGTGAACGTCGAGAGTGATGACGTCCGGACTGAACTCCGCGAGCATCGCCAGCGCCTCGACGCCGTCGCGCGCGAAACGGACATCAAATCCCTCCTCGTCCGCGAACACCTCGCCGATCAGCCGCCGCATCAGGGCGGAGTCGTCGACAGCCAGAAGTCGGATCACGGCTGGTCCGACACCCCGGCGTCCATGCCGGCCAGCAGGTCGCGCTCGGCGCGGTCGAGCATTTCGCGTGGCTCGATCAGCAGGATCAGCCTCTCGCCGCCGTCGAGGGTCGCGACCCGGCTGAACAGCCGGCCGGCGTCGGCGGCCATCCCCGGCGTCGGCTCCATCTGGCGCCGGCCGATATCGACGATCCCTGACACCCCGTCGACAATGAAACCCGCCTGCCGGCGATTAACGGTCGTGACCACGATTCGGGGGCGCGCGCCGGTCGTCGCCGCCTCCGCCTGGAAGCGGCTGCGCTGATCGATGATCGGGGTGACCCGGCCGCGCAGGTTCAGGACGCCCTCGACGAAGGCGGGCGCCTTGGGCACGCGGGTCAGCCGCTCAGGCAGGCGGACCACCTCGTCGACCGCGGTCAGCGGCAGGCCGTACTCGTCGCCTCCGATCCGGAAGATCAGATAGCGGTCGCACTCGTCGGCCACCGCGTTCTCGTCCATCTCGCCAACCTCGCTGCGGCCGTCGGCCAGGATGCGCGCGACCTTCTCGTCGCGGAAGAGTCGTTCGGCGGAGAGGAGGGCGACCAGTCCGCGGCCGTCCGGCAGTCGGCAGATCGCCTGAACCTGCGCCTCACCCTCGCCGCGGTTCAGCACGGCGGGCGCGGCGTCGATGTCGGTTTCTGACACCCGGAGGATGGCGTGCAGGCGCTCCACCGCCAGACCGACGATCGCGTCGCCGACGCGGGTGACCACGATGCGTCCCGCCTCGTCCGCCCCTGCCCCGAGGCCCAGCAGCCGCCGCAAGGAGACCACCGGCAGGAGTCGGCCGCGCAGGTTGTGCACGCCCAGCACCGCGTCGTCGGAGCCGGCTACGGCGGCCAGCCGCTCCGGCAAGGTAAGAACCTCGCTGACCTCTTCCAGCGGCAGGGCGTAGGTCTGGCCCATCAGGTCGAACGCCAGCAGCGCGGTCCACGCTTCCGCTTCCGCTTCGGCTTGGTCCCCGCCCACCGTCAGATCGACCGCCGCACGCCGCTCTGCGGGGGCGCGGGCGAACTCACGACGCAGCAGGCCCTCGAGATCGAGCACCCGCAGGGCGGAATCCTCGACCGCATACAGGCGCCCGAACGCCGCTCCGGCCCCCACATTCTTCGGCGCCGGCAGGTGGGCGAGCGCGCCGACACGGTCGACGGAAAGGCCGATAGCCTCCCGGCCGGACAGCAGAAGGAGGCGGGACTCCGGACCCGGCGTCTCCTGCCGCCCGAGCAGGCGCGCCAACGAGGCCACCGGGGCGGCCGCGCCGCGCAGGCCGGCGATGCCGAGCAGGCCCGGCGGCCCGCCCGGCACACGGGTGATCCGCGGCCGACGGAAGATCTCGGACACGTCCGCCGCGTCAACGGCGTACTGGTCCTCCCCGACGAAGAAGGTGATATAGGGACTGGTCTCCGCGGCGCTCACCTAGGCCTCGCGGCTCCGCAGCTCGTCGGCCAGGGAGGCGATCTCCTCGATGGCGGCGGCGAGATCCTCGGCGCCGCGGGATTGCTGGCGCGCGGCTGCTCCGGCCTCGGCGGCCGAACTGGTGGCCTCCTCGGCGACCGAGGCGATCTGGGCGACCCCCGCCAGCACCTGCTCGACCATCGAGAGGGAGGCGTGCGCAGCCTCCAGAACTTCCTGCCCGCCGGCCTTCAAATCGTCCGCGACGCTCACCACGGCGGCCAGACGATCGTCCAGCTTGCGGTTCTTCTCCGCCTCCGCCCGGGTGACGGCGCCGATCTGCTCCAGGTCCCTGGACACGAGGGCAATCTGCCCCTGCATCTGGCGGACGATGTCGCCGGCGCGGGCGGCGTTGTCGCCGGACGCCCGAGCCAGATTGCGGATGTCGGTAGACACCACCGAGAAGCCGCGGCCCTGATCGCCCGCCCGCGCCGCCTCAACGGAGCCGCTGACGGCGAGCATCGTCGTCTGCACCGCCACCAGCGCCATGCCGTCGATGATCCGCTCGATCGCGTGCGCGGAACTCTCGAGCACCCCGACCAGGTCCAGCAGCTCGCCGATCTCGGCTCCGCCACCGGCGACGCCCTCCGCCAGCTTCAGCACCGCGGCGCGGCTGCCGCCCAGCTGCGACAGAGATCGCTCGATCTGCTGCACGGACTCATCGCCCGCGTCGCGCGTGGCCGCGACCGACCTCTGGATCTGCGCCATCGCTGCATTGGCCTGCTGGGTCGCCGAGGCCTGAATCTGAGCCCCGCGGCCGATCTGGTCGACGGCGGTGAGAATCTCTCCGGCGGCGCCGGCCAGCTCTTGGATTGTCGCAGAAAGCTCCTCGGCGGCTGTGCTTACCTGTTCCGCCAGTCCGGCGTCGGCGGTGTCGGACCGAAGACCCTCCGCCAGCTCCGCCAGCGACTCGGCGGTGGCTTGGCTCTCATCCAGCGAGGCGCTCTGCTGCTGGACCGCGCGCTGGGCCTCCGCGGCTCCGGCGGCCTGCTCCTCGGCGGCGGCCGCGACGCTCTCCGAGCCCGCCTGGGCCTCCCGCGCCGCCGCCTCGATCTCAACGGCGGCGGTCAGGATCGTCTTGCTGCCGCTGGCGATGACACCCAGCCCGGCCCGGACCTCTTGCAGATCGCGCTCGATGACCCGCCCCGCCCGCGCCTCGGCCACTGCGGCTTCGGCGGCGGTCGCAATCCGGCTTGCGATCGTCCGCACGTCCTCGACGATCCGCGTCGTCAGTCGGCCGACCTCGCGCGACCGCTGCTCGGCGACCTCGGCCAGACCCCTGACCTCGTCAGCCACGACGGCGAAGCCTCGGCCGTGATCGCCGGCGCGCGCGGCCTCGATGGCTGCGTTCAGGGCGAGCAGGTTGGTTTGGTCGGCGATGTCGGCGACCGCCCCGGCCACCTCGCCGATCGACGAGGCGTGCTCCTCGAGCCGTCGGGTCAGTTCGATCGATTTCAGCTGGCGTTCGGCGCTGGTCTCGATCGCCTCGAGCGAGGCCTCGACGAGCGCGGCGGCCTCCCCCAGCTGTCCCTGCAACTGCAGGCTGCGGTCGTGCGAACGGTCAGCCCGGGTCCGGGCCTGCACGAAGGTGGAGGCCAGAGCGGTGATGGCGGCCAGGGACTCGTGCGAGGCGCCGGCCGCCTCCTCGGCCGCGGTGGAGATTTGCTCCATCGATCGGCGCAGCTCCTCCGCCGCGCTTGCGGCCTCGGTGAGTCCGCTGGCCAGTTCCTGAGTCGCGGCGGCGAGCCGCTCGGGGGCGGCCTGACGCGAGCGCACCCGCTTTCCGGACTTCGCGACCGCCCGCGCCGGCGCCGGCCTGACGTCCTCGGCCAGCTTCACCGGGGCCTTGGACCGCCCTCTCCCCGCCAGCGCAGAGGTCTTCACCAACGCCATTCATCGCCTCGCCGCATGTCCCCTGACCGGCACGGCGCCGCAAGAGGTGGATGTCGGAACGGTAGAGGCTTGCGAAAGGGCCCACAAGGGGCGGTTCACGCTCCGGCGGGCGGGGCAGCTTGGGGCGCCGTACGCCATTTCGATCACTGCGCGCTCACCCTCAAGGGCTCGGCACCCCACCAAGACCTCATCCGCTCCTCACCAATACCGGGCGCGCACTACACTCATGTTCCTGTGCCGGCCGAAGAGCGGACCTTCCGAACGTCCGTCATGAGCCGATTTCGTTGAAAAAGGCGTCCGTTGGCAATTGGCATGACGTCGGCGCGCTGATTCACTCTGGTCATTGAGGCCGGGAGGTTCAGCGATGATGGGCGAACGGCGGGTCGATCAGTCGGCCCTATT
>JAEYAO010000097.1 GCA_023456105.1 Pseudomonadota bacterium
GGCGACGCGGTCAACGGCCTCGCGCTTGAAAGAATCCGGAAAGTTCCGGCGTTGAACACTCATCAGACACTCCTCTCCAGCTCCGAAAAGCTAGCATGGGTGTCCACCAAACCGAGGGAGGATCACAGGTCCAGTTGGGCCATCACCTGCCGCGCAAGCACGCTAAGCGTTTCCTGCTGAAGCTGGCTAAGCCGCCTGGGTCGTGTGTCCACCACACACAGGGCGCCGATCGGCAGCCCCTCTTCGGTCTTGAGCGCTGAGCCGGCGTAGAATCGCAGATGCGGTGCGGTCACCACCAGCGGATCGCGGTTGAACCGCGGATCCTGCGCAGCATCCGGTATGATGAGAAAGTCGTTCTCGAGGATCGCCTTGGCGCAAAACGAACTCTCCAGCGTCGGTCCGCTCGTGACGGGGCCGAATTTCGCCTTGGAGAACTGTCGATCCTGTCCAATCAGGTTCACCATCGCCATTGGCGCGTCGCAGAGCTTGGCCGCGAGGGCCGCAATCTCGTCAAAAGCTGGCTCGGCGGGCGTGTCCATCACCTCGTAGCGTGCGAGAGCAGCAAGCCGCCGTGCTTCCAGATCATCCATGTCGCTTGCCCACTTCCGGATCATCTCACCATCGCTGGCCGCAGCACCTCGGCGAGATCTTCCGGCGGTCTTGGGCTTCTGCAGCAAGTCGGAGCCGTGCGATCCTTCGCAAGGTCTTGGCTGTAGCCCCTTGTCGGCGTCGCGGGCAAGCCGCGGGAGCGGCTGTGGAGCGTCCCCGCAAGTTGAACGCCGAGGACACCGACCATGGGTGTTTGTGAGCTGCGGTCGGAGTGGTTCGGTTCCGATATGATCTTCCTCACCGGGCGCATCTTCTCGCAGAAGACCATAAAACGCGCTGACGCCCGCCCTTGAACTTTACAGACATGTTTGTAAACTAAAGCTGGTGAGCTCGCGCAGGTGCCTACGATGACGACGCAGATCCGCAACCGATGGGCGCTTTTGACTATCGTCGGGGCCGGGGTGATCCTGATCACTCTTGATAACTCCGTCCTTTATACGGCGCTTCCCACCCTGACCCGGGATCTCGGCGCATCCGCGACCCAGGCCCTGTGGATCATCAACGCCTATCCGCTGGTCATGGCCGGCCTGCTGCTCGGCGCGGGCACGCTAGGCGACCGTATCGGCCACCGGCGCATGTTCGTCGTCGGCTTGGTCCTGTTCGGCCTCGCCTCGCTGATCGCGGCCTTCTCGCCGACCGCAGAAATGCTGATCGGGGCCCGCGCATTCCTCGCCGTCGGGGCGGCGGCGATGATGCCCGCCACGCTGGCGCTGATCCGCGTCACCTTCGTGGTCGAGCGCGAACGCAATCTCGCGATCGGCGTCTGGGGGGCCCTCTCCCTGGTGGGCGCGGCCCTCGGACCGGTGGTGAGCGGGCTTCTGCTCAGCCGTTTCTGGTGGGGCTCGGTGTTCCTCATCAACGTGCCAGTGGTCGCGCTGGCCTTGATCGGAACGCCGATCTTCGCGCCGAAAGTGGCGGGCGATCCCACCAAGCCTTGGGATGTCGTCTCCTCGCTCCAGGCGCTGGCGCCCTGTCCGCCCTTGTGTTGGCCATCAAGGAAGCGGCGCATGTGGGACAAAGCTGGACAGTGCCCGCCCTGGCGCTCCTGGTCGCAATCGGCGCCAGCGTCCTCTTCGTGCGCCGTCAGCGGCGGCTGGCGTTTCCGCTTATCGAATTTTCCATCTTCCGCAATCCGGCCTTCATGGCGGGCGTGCTGGCGGCGGCCTTCATCACCTTCGCCATTGGGGGCATACAGCTCGCCGCTACGCAGCGTTTCCAGCTCGTTGTCGGCTTCACACCGCTCCAAGCCGGCCTGCTCGTAACAGGGGTCGCCGTCGGCGCCTTGCCCACGGCCCTTATCGGAGGCGCCTTTCTTCACCGGATCGGCCTGCGGAACTTGATCGCCGGCGGACTGGCGGTCGGGGCCGCGTCCGTTCTGATGGTTTCGGTTGGCGTCACCCATGGTCTCGGCTGGATCGTGGGTGGACTGCTCCTGACCGGCGCAGGTCTGGGCGCGGCCATGTCGGTCGCCTCCACAGCCATCGTCGGCAACGTCCCCGCCTCCAGAGCCGGCATGGCCTCCTCGGTGGAGGAGGTGTCCTATGAGTTCGGCAGTCTCTTCGCCGTCACCATTATCGGCAGCCTGATGGCCTATCTTTATACGGTGAACGTGGTGCTGCCCGCCGGTGCGCCCGAGGAGGCGACGGCGAGCATGATCGCGGCTCTTGGCGTCGCCGCACAGGATCCGACTGGCGGTGCGGCTCTGGTCAATGCGGCGAGCGCCGCCTTTGACGGCGCCTATGCGACCGTTCTTCATGTCGCCGCCGCCGCGCTGGCCGTGGGGGCTGTCTGGACGGGTCTGCTGCTCAGACGGTACGGCGCCGGATCGGCCTCCTCGGCCCATTCCGGCTCACACTGAGGAGGATGAAATGGCCCGCGGCAGCAAACGCGTCGAGATCGTGGATGCGGTGGTCGCGATCGTCGAGCGCCACGGTCTCACCGCCGTGACGCTTGACGCCGTCGCCGCGCAAACCGGGCTGACACGCCCGGGATTGCTTTACCATTACCCGTCCCGTGAAGCGCTTGTACGGGCCACGCACCAGCATCTGATCGACAGTTGGGAGGCGGGGCTCGCTGCGGTGGCGGGCAAGAGCTGTGAAGAAGCGACCCCGGAAGAACGCTCTGCGGCCTACATCACGATGTGTGCGCAGTCCACGCGCCGTGCCGAGCTTCTGCTGATGATGGAAAGCGTCGATGATCCGGAACTGGAGGCGTCCTGGCGGCGGCTGATCGAACGATGGGCGCCGCCGATGCCGCGCGGCGGCGATCCTCGCGCACTCGACGCCTTCATCGCACGGCTGGCGGCGGACGGGCTGTGGTTTCTGACAGCAATACCAGGCCAGATGAATCCCGATCTATGCGCCGTCGTCACGCGGAGGCTGGTTGAGATGAGCCGGACGTCCGAGCAAGCGGCATGATCCTGGAGCGGCCGTTCGGCGACTTTGACAACGCGGTTGGAAGGAAGCCGCGGACTGGTGGACGGCCGCGCCGCAAGTCGTAACCTTGTCGGGGCTGGCGTCAGGGCTTTTCCATCCCGCGACCGGATACGGCTTCCTGACGCCGTGCGACCAGCCGACATCATCGCCGCGCTGGACCGTTCGTCGATCCATGTAGCGCAAGTGAGCACAGTGAGCAGACGTGGCGGAATCGCGGCTTCTATCGCTATCTCGATACGATGATGTTCGTTGGAGCGAAGCCTCACGAACGAGATCGTGTACTTCAGCGCTTCTATGGCCTTGATCCCGCACTGGTGCTTGTGATCACGAGAGCCTCAGTCCGATCGACAGGCTCCCGGGATTGTCTCGCGAGAGTTTGCGAACACTGTCGTCTCGCCCGCTAGAAGCGGTAGGCGACGCCGACGCGCAGGTTGCGGCCGGGCAGGGGCGCGATGTCCTTGAGGAAGGAGGCGTGTTCGCGCGCCTCTTCGTCCGTCAGGTTGCGGGCTTCGGCGAAGACGGTGACGTTGCGGTCCGAGAACGGGCGCACGGCGGCTGCGAGGTTCAGCAGAGTGTAGCTGTCGGTCGGCAGTTCGAAGTCGTTGGCGACCCGGTCCTGCTCGCCCACATGGCGCACCTCGACGCTGGCGTCATAGCGGGCGGTGGTCCAGGCCAGCCGGCCGGTCGCCGACCACGGCGGGATGCGGGCGGCCGGACCCAGGTCGGTCTCGGCGCGGACGTAGTCGGCGGCGCCTTCCAGCGACAGCTTGCGGTCGCCGTCCTCCCACAGGGCGTAGGCACCCTCGACCTCGAAGCCGTAGAAACGCGCGTCGGTCTGCACGAACTGGTAGACGGGGAAGAGCTCGTCCTCCTCTTCGAACAGGAACTCCTCGCCGGTCGCACGCTCGTCGATGAAGCCGTCGTACCAGGAGTGGTAGAGGTGCAGGTCGCCCGAGAGGCGGCCCCTGTCGTAGTGGGCCGTGCCCTCCAGCGTGGTCACCTTTTCGGTGTCGAGGTCGATGTCGCCGGTCTCATAGGCGGCGGTGGCGATGTGGACGCCGTCGGCGAACAGCTCGACCTCGCTGGGCGCGCGCTGGTTGTGCGCGAGGCTGAGTCCAAGGAACAGGCCGGGCGCGGGGCGCAGGAAGCCGGCGACCGACCCGGACCAGTTGTCAAACTCGCGCTCGACCTCGGCGTCCTCGCCAAGCGGCGTGGCGTCCAGCGTGCGGCGGTCGTAGCGCAGGCCGCCCTCGAAGCCGTGGTCGCCCAGATCCAGCCGCTGAATGGTGTAGACGCCGATCTCCTCGATGCCGACGGTGGGCACGAAGGCCTCCTCGCCGATGGCCTCGAAGTCGCGCGACAGGGCCTGGACGCCGACGGCGCCGTTCCATCCGCCGCGCGCGCGTTGCACCAGGTCGGCGCGGCCTTCCCAGCCGTCCGAGTTGAACACGGTGCCGGGCTCGCCCACGTCCTCGAACTCGGTGTGGGTGTAGTCGGCGTGACCGTAGGAGCCGCGCAGGGCCGAGAACGGACCCCGGTCGAAGCGGTATTCGCCGCGCGCGTCCCATCGCTCCTGGTTCAGCTTGATGAAGACGCTGTCCTCGGCGACCACGCCGTATTCGCTGTCGGTCTCCTTGTAGGACAGGCCCGCGAAGCCCTTGTCGCCGATGTAGGCGCCGCCGACTCCCCACGCTTCGAGGTCGGTGTAGCTGTTGGGCTGGACGTCTCCGCCTTCTCGCTCGACGCCTTCGACGTCCGCCAGGCGTTGCGAGATGGACGGCGAGGGAATTTCATAGTCGTCCGTGCGGCGCTTCACGGCGTCGAGGTTGATCGCGAAGTTTCCGCCGCCCACCGTGACGCGGACGAACCCGCCGCGTCCTTCGTCGACGCTGGACACCTGGCCCGAGACCACGCCGTCGATCCCGCCTTCGGGGATTTCGGTCGGGATACGGCCGTCCAGCACATTGACGACGCCGCCGATGGCCGAGCCGCCATACACCAGGGTGGAGGGCCCGCGAATGATCTCGATGCGATTGGCCTCGGCCGGGTCGGTCGCGACGGCGTGGTCCGGCGACACCGAGGAGGCGTCGATCAGACCGATGCCGTTGGTCAGCACCTGCACGCGCGGGCCGCTGAGCCCCCGGATCACCGGCCGGCTGGCGCCCGGCGCGAAGTCGGTGGAGCGCACGCCCGGCCGGCCGTTCAGCAGATCGCCCAACGATGCGGACGGCGCTGTCGCCAGCGTCTGCTCGTCCAAGACGTCGGTGGCGATCACCGCAGCCCGCTGGCTGACACCGTAGGGGGCGCCGGTGACGATGACGTCCTCCAGCGTCGTGCTGTCGGACGGAGAGGCCGAGGGCTGAACAGTCTGGGCCAAAGCCGGTGCGGCGAGGACGGACCAGGCGGCGGCGGTGAGCAGGACATGGCGGGATGGGGATCGAACGTGCATCGAGACCTCGTGAGAACGCGCGAAAGCGTTACGAAATATCATCTCGCCCGGTCAAGCCGGAAGATGACGTGCGAGGTGGTTCAGCGACGGCGCCTCGACAAAGATCGTCCGCCGCCGCAACTGCTGGCTGGGTCAAGGGTTGGTGTCGCCTGGGGAGAGGGGATCAAGGATGACGCAGACGGTTCTGGTGGCGGGCGGCGCCGGTTATGTCGGCTCGCACGTGTGCCTGGCGTTGTCGCAGGCCGGATTCCGGCCGGTCGTCTACGACAATCTGTCGAACGGCCATGCGGCGTTCGTGCAGTGGGGGCCGTTGGAGGAAGGCGACATCGGCGATGCGGCGCGGCTGGATCAGGTGATCGCGCGCCATCAGCCCGTCGCCGTGCTGCACTTCGCGGCCCTGATCGAAGTGGGCGAGTCCGTCAAGGCGCCGGGTCGGTTCTACCAGAACAACGTGGCGGGGGCGATCACCCTGATAGAGGCGGCGCGGCGCGGCGGCGTCGAGGCCCTGGTGTTCTCCTCGACCTGCGCCACCTATGGCGATCCCGTGCGGCTGCCGATGGACGAGACGCACCCGCAGGCGCCGCTGAATCCCTATGGCCGCTCCAAGCTGATGATCGAGCAGGCGCTGGCGGACTATTCAACCTATGCCGGCTTCCGCTCGGTGTCCCTGCGCTATTTCAATGCGGCGGGCGCGGACGAGGAGGGGCGGATCGGCGAGCGCCATCATCCGGAGACCCACGCCATCCCGCTGGCGGTGCAGACGGCGCTGGGTGTGAGGCAGGGCTTCAAGCTGTTCGGCGACGACTATGACACCCGCGACGGCACGGCGGTGCGCGACTACATCCACGTCATGGACCTGGCCGACGCCCATGTGCGGGCGCTGCGCTACCTGCTGGACGGCGGCGAGACCACGGCGATCAACCTGGGCACCGGCGCGGGCACGACGGTGAAGGAACTGGTGGAGACCATCCGGCGCACCACCAACCGGCCGTTCCCGGTGCAGGTGGTCGAGCGCAGGCCGGGCGACGCTCCATGCCTGGTCGCGAACAACACCCGCGCGCGCGAGGTGCTGGGTTGGACACCGACACGGACGCTGGACGACATCGTACGCACCGCCTGGCGCTGGCACGCCGCCGAGATCGAGCGCGCCACGCCGGAGCTTGTTTGACGCCCTAGTGCTGGTTTTCCGGCAGGCGGACGATCAGGCCGTCCAGGGCGTCCGATACCCGGATCTGGCAGGACAGACGCGAGTTCGGCTCGACCTCCTCGGCGAAGTCGAGCATCGACTCCTCCATGGCCGAGGGCTTGCCCGTCGCCTCGCGCCAGGCCTCGTCGACATAGACGTGGCAGGTCGCGCAGGCGCAGGCGCCGCCGCAATCCGCGTCGATGCCGGGCACATTGTTGCGGATGGCGCCTTCCATGACCGAGAGGCCGGGCTTCACCTCGACCGCGTGCTCGGTTCCATCGTGCTCGATATAGGTGATCTTGGCCATGGTCGGGTCATAGCGCGGATCGCACGCATCGCAATCCGGAACTGAGGGCGGCTGCGGGGACGGACTGAAAAGACGGGCGGCGCATCGGAGCCGACGCGCCGCCCATCCTCCGCCCTGAGGCCGCTTACATGGAAGCGCCGCCCTGCATGGCGCTGATCTCGTTGTAGTGCTGCGAGACGATCGGCACGGCGCTGGTGGCGGCGGCCTTCAGCGCGGGCTCGTCGCCGTTGCGGGCGTAGCTGGCGTGCAGGGTCAGGGCTTCCTGGTGCGCCATGACCTGTTGCTGGATGTACAGGGTGTCGCGGGCCTGGCCCTGCGCCTGCTGCAGTTGTCGGATCATGTCGGCCTTGCGGGCGTCCAGCGCCGGCGGCGGCGGGGTCATGCCGGCGGTCTCCGCCGCGCGCTTGACGGTGGCGGTGGTCTGGGTGTGATGATCGATCATCATCTGGGCGAAGCGGCGAAGCTCTTCGTTCTGCGACGTTTGCAGAAGCACCTGGCTGGAGTTGATTTCGTAGAGGTCGCTCGCGCCGGCCATGCGGACATAGTCCATCGCGGCGGGGGCGGCCTGATCGACGGCGGCGGCTGCGATGGGGGCGGCGGCGCCGGTGGGCATGGAGCTGCAGGCGGAAAGAAGAGCGGCGGCTGCGGCCGCGGCGATAATAGCGGTCTTCATCGAGGTGTCCTTGGAGCGCGCGCAGGATTGCGCCCCAAGAACCTTTGTTCGCGGAGGGGGTTCCCTCCGACTCCCGAAACAGCGCGTCAGGCCGCCTGCTTCCTGCGGCCCGGCGCGACCATCAGCTTCTTGGTCTCGGCGATGGCCTTGGCCGGGTTCAGCCCCTTGGGGCAGACCTGGGCGCAGTTCATGATGGTGTGGCAGCGATACAGCTTGAACGGGTCCTCGAGGTCGTCCAGCCGCTTCTGCGTGGCGTCGTCGCGGCTGTCGGATATCCAGCGGTAGGACTGCAGCAGCGCCGCCGGGCCGAGATACTCTTCCTGGTTCCACCAGTACGACGGGCAGGAGGTCGAGCAGCAGGCGCACAGGATGCACTCGTACAGCCCGTCCAGCTTCTCGCGCTCGGCCGGCGTCTGCAGCCGCTCGGTTTCCGGATCGGCCACCTCCGACTGCAGATAGGGCTGGATGGAGTCGTACTGGGCGTAGAACAGCGACAGGTCCGTCACCAAGTCCTTGACCACCGGCTGATGGGGCAGGGGGGCGATCGAGATGTTGTGCGACCGGCACTCGTCCCAGCCCTTGGTGCAGGCCAGGGTGTTGCGCCCGTCGATGTTCATCGAGCAGGAGCCGCAGATACCCTCGCGGCACGACCGGCGGAAGGCCAGGGTCGGGTCGATGCTGTTCTTGATGTGGATCAGGGCGTCCAGCAGCATCGGGCCGTGGTCGTCCGACGACACCTCATAGACGTCCCAGCGCGGATCGGCGTCCACCTCGGGATCATAGCGGTAGACCTTGTAGGTCTTGACGTTCTTGGCGCCGGCCGGAGCCTTGTGGACCTTGCCGGTGGAGGGCTTGGAGCCTTTGGGGAGGGAGAGCTGGACCATTGATCAGTAAACCCGGGCCTTGGGCTCGATGTACGAGACCTCGTCGGACATGGTGTAGTTGTGCACCGGACGGTAGTCGATCTGGACGCCTTCGCCGGGACGCTTCCAGGCCAGGGTGTGCTTCATCCAGTTGACGTCGTCGCGGTCCGGATAGTCCTCGCGGGCGTGGGCGCCGCGCGACTCCGTGCGGTTCAGGCCGCCTTCGATGGTGACCAGCGCCTGGGCGATCAGGTTGTCGTACTCCATCGTCTCGACCAGATCGGTGTTCCAGATCAGGCCGCGATCGGTGGTCTTGATGTCGGCGCCGGCCGCGTCGATGGCGCGCAGCTTGTCGACGCCCCCCTGCAGGGTCTCTCCGGTGCGGAACACCGCCGCGTCGGCCTGCATGGCGCGCTGCATCTGGATGCGCAGCTCGGCCGTCGGCGTCGAGCCGTCGGCGTGGCGGAAACGATCCAGGCGCGCGATGTGGGCGTCGGTCTGTGACTTGGAGGTGGACGGCACGCTGGATGCCTTGTCCACCACCTCGCCGCAACGCAGGCCGACGGCGCGGCCGAACACCACCAGGTCGGTCAGGGAGTTGGAGCCCAGGCGATTGGCGCCGTGCACCGACACGCAGGCCGCTTCGCCCACGGCCATCAGGCCGGGCACCACGCTGTCGGGGTTTCCGTCACGCAGGGTCAACACCTCGCCGAGATAGTTCGTCGGGATGCCGCCCATGTTGTAGTGGACGGTCGGCAGGACCGGGATCGGCTCCTTGGTCACATCGACGCCGGCGAAGATCTTGGCGCTTTCCGAGATGCCCGGCAGGCGCTGGTGCAGGATCTTGGGATCCAGGTGGTCCAGGTGCAGGAAGATGTGGTCCTTGTTCGGACCCACGCCCCGACCTTCGCGGATCTCGATGGTCATGGAGCGCGAAACCATGTCGCGCGGAGCCAGGTCCTTCACGGTCGGCGCATAGCGCTCCATGAAGCGCTCGCCTTCGGAGTTGGTCAGATAGCCGCCCTCGCCGCGCGCGCCCTCGGTGATCAGGCAGCCGGCGCCGTAGATGCCGGTCGGGTGGAACTGCACGAACTCCATGTCCTGCAAGGGCAGGCCGGCGCGCAGCACCATGGCGTTGCCGTCGCCGGTGCAGGTGTGGGCCGAGGTGGCCGAGAAATAGGCGCGGCCGTATCCGCCGGTCGCCAGCACCACCATCTTGGCGCGGAACTGGTGAAGCGCGCCCGTGTCGAGCTGGAGCGCCGTCACGCCCGTGCAGGCGCCGTCCTGCATGATCAGGTCCAGCGCGAAGTACTCGATGAAGAACTTCACCTCGCGACGCACCGACTGGCCGTACAGCGTGTGCAGGATGGCGTGGCCGGTGCGGTCGGCGGCGGCGCAGGTGCGCTGCACCGGGCCCTCGCCGAAGTTGCGCGTCATGCCGCCGAAGGCGCGCTGATAGATCTTGCCTTCGTCCGTGCGGGAGAAGGGCACGCCCCAGTGCTCCAGCTCATAGACCGCCTTAGGGGCGTTCCTGACCAGATATTCGATGGCGTCCTGGTCGCCCAGCCAGTCCGACCCCTTGACGGTGTCGTACATGTGCCACTGCCAGCTGTCCTCGCCCATGTTGCCGAGCGAGGCGGAGATGCCGCCCTGCGCCGCCACGGTGTGCGAGCGCGTCGGGAAGACCTTGGTGACGCAGGCGACCTTGAGGCCCTGCTGGGCGGCGCCCAGGGCGGCGCGCAAGCCCGATCCGCCGGCGCCGACGACGACGACGTCGTATTCGTGGTCGATGAACTCGTAAGCAGCCATACCGAAATCAGGCTCCAAAGCCGGCGGGCAGCGGCGCGGAACCCAGCGCCAGCCGCACGATGAAGAAGACGCTGGCGACCGCCAGCAAGACGCAGATCACGGCGATCAGCCCCAGAAGGGTTCCGCGTGGACCGGGCCGATGGATGTAGTCGTCGACCACCACCTTCAGGCCCATGTTCATGTGCCAGATGGAGATCAGCAGGGTCGCGGCCAACAGCAGGGCGTTCACCGGGCTTGCGAACCACGCCGTCACGCCGTCGTAGCCTGCCCCCGACAGCACCGCCGCGCTCCACAGGCCCCACAGCACCAGGGGGATAAGGATCAGCGAGGACAGGCGCTCGGCCGTCCACTCGCCCGCGCCGTGGCGCTCGGAGACTTTGACGCCCTTCACAAAGGCCTTCTGCTGGCGGCTCACAGCGTCACCTTTCCGGAAGCGAACAGATAGGCCCAAAAGCCCAGTGCGATCACGATGGCGGCGATCATGCTGACCAGCGTCAGATTGGTCGCCGACTTGGGCGTTAGGCCGGAGCCCGCGTCCCAGATCAGATGCCGGACGCCGGCCGTCAGGTGATAGGCCGCCGCAAGCGTCAGGCCGAACCAGATCAGAAGCCCCAGAGGCGAGCCCATGACCGCGACGAAACCGGCGTAGGCGTCAGGCCCGAACGTCGCCGCCGCGATCCAGGCCGCCACGAACAGGGCACCGACCGACAGCGCGATCGCCGCTCCCCGGTTCAGGATCGAACCCGCCATGGTCAGGTGGAAGCGCCAGACCTGCAGGTGCGGCGACAGCGGCCGGATGCGTCCGTTCGGCTGCTGGATGAAACGGCCGGTCTGGTCGTCGCGCGCATCCTTGGGATGGTCGCCGGACACCGGGCTGGAGTCGGTCATGCGAATAGTTCTCAAAAGCGAGTGAATTCAATCGCCGGGAGGGTGGGGAAGGCTTTAGTGTCGCGGGGCCGGAGGGTCAACGCAGAGGGGTCGCCATCGCGCTGGTCCGGCGCCTCTTCCACCCTATATGCGACGCATGACAGACGCCCTTCAGCCTCGTTCCGTCCTGCGCCAGCACCCGGCCCACCGCGACGACATCGGCGACTTGGTGACGCGCCGGCCGGTGCCCGGGCCGGGGATCGAGCAGATCGATCCCTTCCTATTCCTGAACCATCACGGGCCGCAGACCTATCCGCCGAACAACCGCGGCCTGCCGTTCGGACCGCATCCGCATCGCGGCTTCGAGACCGTGACCTTCATCCTGGAGGGCGAGCTGGCGCACAACGACTCGGGCGGCGGCGAGAGCATCATCCGCGCCGGCGGGGTCACTGGATGACCGCGGGCTCCGGTCTGATCCACGCCGAGCTGTCGCCCGAGAGCTTCAAGCGGGCGGGCGGGCCGATGGAGATCCTGCAGCTGTGGGTCAATCTGCCCGGTCGGCTGAAGATGACGGCGCCGAACTACGTCGGTCTGCAGGCGTCCGATCTCCCGACCTTCCGCACCGATACGGGCGTGACGGTGGAGCCCGTCTCGGGCTCATGGCTGGGCGTCGATGCGCCGATCCAGTCGCTGATCGACATTCATCTGGCGGTGCTGCGCATGGAGCCCGGCGCGCGCTTCGAGAGCCCGGTGGCGAGAGGCCGCAACGTCTTCCTCTATGTCGTGCGCGGCCGTGTCTCTGTCGGCGCGACGCCTGTCGAACCCTGGAGTCTCGTCCAGATGGACGATGACGGCGACGCCGTCGAGATCACCGCCGGGGATGAAGCGGTCGTGCTGCTGGGCCACGCCCAGCCGATCGGCGAACCGGTGTTCAGCCACGGCCCCTTCGTCATGAACACGCGCGAGGAGATCGTGCAGGCGATCCACGACTATCAGGCCGGCCGCTTCGGACCGCCGCCTTCGGTCTGAAGCTCGTTCAGCCCGCCGCGATCTCGTCCATGGCCTCGACCATGGCGACCGGGCCGTAGGGCGCGGCGGGACCGCGTCCCCAGACGGGGTCGGGCCAGAGCGGATCGTCGCGCCGCCGACCCAGCACATGGACATGCAGTTGCGCCGTCACATTGCCGAGGACGCCGATGTTCAGCTTGTCGATGGGTCGATCCAGCCGATCGCCGATGCGCCGCACGATCCCGCCCGCCCGCACCGTCTCCTCCGTAAGAAGGGCGCGCTGGTCGGCGGACAGGTCCTCCAGCTCGACGGCGCCCTCCGCGCGGGGGATCAGGATCAACCACGGAAACCGTCCGTCGTCCTGCAAACGCACATGGCACAGCGGCCAGTCCGTGACGGCGATGGAACCGTTGACGAAGGCTGGATCGGGAGCGAAGACCACGCCTAGTTCAACTCGAAGATGACGCAGGCGCTGTCGCTCATCCGCTGCTTGGGCGGCTGAAGCGTCAGCTGGGCCATGTCGATGGCGGCCTCGCTCGGCGGGGGAGGCGGCGCGGGCGGTGGAGGTGGGGGAGGCGCGCCGACCCGGCTTCCCGTCACCACGATGTCGGAGGCGTCCACCGAATAGGCCGCATCGTCCGAGCCTCCATAGGAGGGCCAGCCGACCAGCACATCCGTCTGACACGCCCGGCCTGTCGGATCGATCAGCTTGACGGCGCCAAGCGTCGCGCCTGCGGACTGCGCGGCGGTCTGGGCCCGCCTGCGCGCGTCCTTGACCGCCTCTGCCGCCAGGTTGGCCTTCCAGGCGTTTTCGGGCTCCAGGCTGAAGCTGACCTGGCCGAGCGACGCGGGCCGGGCGGCCAGGAGCGTGGCGTAGATGCGTTCGATCAGCGACACGTCATCGACGTACACGGTCACCGTGGCCACCGCCTCATAGCGCTCGATGCGGTCCGCGCGGCGGTTTTCACGCAGCACGCCGTCCTCGTCGCGGTACTGGTCGTACAGGGGCTGGGTGGTCAGCGAGGTCTGGACCCGCACCTTGTCCTCGCCATAGGCGCCCAGCGTCCGGCTGACGGCGCGCACCTGGTCGGCGGCGGCGCGGGACGCCTCGGCCACGCTGCGATCCACCGAGCGGAAGCCGGCGGACACATAGGCGCGGTTCGCGGTCAAATCGACCTGAACCAGGCCGGTCGAGGCGATCACCGGCGCCCGCATCCACCAGGGCGCGGACACATAGGTCTCGCCTCGCTGCACCGGGGTTTGTGCGAGTGCGGGCGAAGCGGCGGCGATGACGAGCAGCGACGTTGTCAGCAGGGCGAGGCGCATGGCGGGCTCCTGTTCGATCTGGAACTAGTCGCAGGCCTGAGCGTGGCCGTAAAGCCCGGTTCTTGCAGCCGCGCCGCGCGGGGTCTAGACCGCCGCCACCCTATCCTTTTTCCCCATCCGGAGACCTCCCCATGGCTCGCGCGAAGATCGCCCTTATCGGCGCCGGAATGATCGGCGGCACCCTGGCCCACGTGGCGGCGCGCGAGGCGCTGGGCGACGTGATCCTGTTCGACATCGCCGAAGGCACGCCCCAGGGCAAGGCGCTGGACATCGCCGAGGCCACCGCCGTGTTCGGCTCGGACGTGTCGCTGAAGGGAGCCAACGACTACGCCGACATCGCGGGCGCGGACGTCTGCATCGTCACCGCCGGCGTGCCGCGCAAGCCGGGCATGAGCCGCGACGACCTGATCGGCATCAACCTCAAGGTCATGAAGGCCGTGGGCGAGGGCATCAAGGCGCACGCGCCGGACGCCTTTGTGATCTGCATCACCAACCCGCTCGACGCCATGGTGTGGGCGCTGCAGAAGTTCTCAGGGCTCCCCAAGGAAAAGGTCGTCGGCATGGCCGGCGTGCTGGATTCGGCCCGCTTCGCCTACTTCCTGGCGGAAAAGACCGGCGTGTCGGTGCAGGACATCCACGCCTGGACGCTGGGCGGACACGGCGATGACATGGTGCCGATGGTGCGCCACTCGACGATCGGCGGCCTGCCGCTGCCGGACGCGGTCGAGGCCGGCTTCCTCAGCCAGGGCGACCTGGACGCCATCGTCGAGCGCACCAGGAAGGGCGGCGGCGAGATCGTGGCCCTGCTCAAGACCGGCTCGGCCTTCTACGCCCCGGCCGAAAGCGCCATCGCCATGGCCAAGTCCTACCTGCTGGACCAGAAGCGTGTCCTGCCCTGCGCCGTGTGGCTCTCGGGCGAGTACGGCTTGTCGGACCTTTATGTCGGCGTGCCCGCCCTGATCGGCGCCGGCGGCGTCGAGAAGATCGTCGAGTTCACCACCAACGATGACGAAAAGGCCATGCTGGCCAAGTCGGTGGAGTCGGTCCAGGGCCTGATCCAGGCCTGCAAGGACATCGACGGTTCTCTGGCGTAAGCCGCCTTCCACTGAATGCGAGAAGGGCCGCGGACACGTCCGCGGCCCTTCCGAGAACAGACGCCGATGTGTCCTAGCCGCGCTCGTGCGTGAGCCAGCTCTGGCTTTGCATCTCGTTGAGGCGCGACACGGTGCGCTCGAACTCAAAGGCGCCGACGCCCTCCGGATAGAGAGCTTCGGGCGCTGCGTCCGCCAGAACGACCAGCCGCGTCTTCGCCTCGTATAGGGCGTCGATCAGCGTCACCAAGCGGCGCGCCTCATGGTGATTGCCGGGGCCCAGCGTCGGTACCTCGGCCAGGAACAGGGTGTGGAAGCGCTCGGCCACTGCCAGGTAGTCCTGCGGCCCCAGCGGACGGTCGCACAACTCCTCGAACGTCGCGCGGGCTAGAGATCCGGCCGTGCGCTCCACCACCACCTCGCGGCCCAGCACCGCGAGGTGCGCCGGCGCCTCCGGCTCTCCACCCTTGAGGTCTGACCATAGGACCTCAAAACCGCGTCGCGTGGAGGCGTCCAGCGGCTGGAACCAGACGGGTGATCCCGACATGCGGTCGCGGCGCCAGTCCCTGGCGCCCGCCGTCTCCACCACGTCGCAACGCGCCTTCAGTATGTCGATGAAGGGCGTGAACAGCTGGCGGTTGATGCCGTTCTTGTAGAGGTCGTCCGGCGCGCGGTTCGAGGTGATGGCCACCACCACCTTGCGCTCGAACAGCGCCTCGAACAGCCGCCCCAGGATCATGGCGTCGGCGATGTCGGTGACCTGAAGCTCGTCAAAGCACAGCAGCCGCGCCTCGGATGCGATCAGGCTGGCGACCGGCGGGATCGGATCATCTCCCCTGTGCGTGTCGAACACGCGCCTTCTGGTCTTCGCATCGCCTTCGCGCCACTGTCGGACCAGGTCATGGATGCGCGCCATGAAAGCGTGAAAGTGGGCGCGGCGCTTTCGAGGCTCAGGGCTGGCCGCATAGAATAGGTCCATCAGCATGGATTTGCCGCGACCGGGCGGCCCCCACAGATAGACGCCGTGCACCTCCGGGACCGAGCCGAACAGGCCGCGCCGCCCCAGGTCCTCCTCCAGCCGCTCCAGCGCCGTCAGAGCCTGGCGCTGCGCCGGATCGGGCGCGATCACCCCTTCCTCGATGCGGATGTCGTAGGCGCGGCGGATGTGGGAGGTCATGGACGGCCACTTAAGGAGCCGCGCCTCGAAAAGCGATTGCTTCGCGCCCGCGACGGCCTAAATGCGAGGCATCTTCCCGAAACATCGCCGCGCTCAAGCCGTGAGGCTCCGCGAGCCGAGCATAGCGCGTCCGAAGGACACTCAGAATGGGCTATAAAGTCGCCATCGTCGGCGCCACGGGCAATGTGGGCCGCGAGATGCTGAACATCCTGGAGGAGGTCAGCTTCCCCGTGGACGAACTGCACGCCATCGCGTCGCGCAAGTCCAAGGGCGTCGAGGTCTCGTTCGGCGACCGCACGGTGAAGTGCCAGGACATCGAGCAGTTCGACTTCTCCAAGGTCGACATCGTTCTGATGTCGGCGGGCGGCGCGGTGTCGCGCGAATGGTCGGAGAAGATCGGCAAGGCCGGCCCGATCGTGATCGACAACTCCTCCGCCTTCCGCGGCGATCCCGAGGTGCCGCTGATCGTGCCCGAGGTGAACCCGGACGCGGTCAAGGACGCGGAGAAGAAGAACATCATCGCCAATCCGAACTGCTCCACCGCCCAGCTGGTGGTGGCGCTGAAGCCGCTGCACGACGCGGCCCGGATCAAGCGGGTGGTGGTCTCGACCTATCAGTCGGTGTCCGGCGCCGGCAAGGAAGGCATGGACGAGCTGTGGAACCAGACCAAGGCCATCTACGGCCTGGGCGACGCCACGCCCAAGACCTTCCCCAAGCAGATCGCCTTTAATGTCATTCCCTTCATCGGCGCCTTCCAGGACGACGGCTACACCGACGAGGAGGCCAAGATGTGGAAGGAGACGCACAAGATGCTGGATCCCTCCATCAAGCTGACCGTCACCTGCGTGCGCGTGCCGGTGTTCGTCGGCCATTCCGAGGCCGTGACGGTCGAGTTCGACCGCCCCATCGAGCCGGACGAGGCGCGCGAGATCCTGCGCGATGCTCCCGGCGTCCTGGTGGTCGATAAGCAGGAGCACGACGGCTACGTCACCCCGGTGGACGCCGCCGGCGAGTTCGCCGTCTATGTGTCGCGCATCCGCAAGGACCACACGGTCGAGAACGGCCTCAGCTTCTGGGTGGTGTCCGACAACCTGCGCAAGGGCGCGGCCCTGAATGCGGTGCAGATCGCCCAGCTGCTGGACGAGACCGGCGTGATCAAGTCGTCCTCGGGCTACCGCTCCATCACGGTCTGATCGGGTGACAAGCGCCAGCGCGCCTGCCCCGGACGGGCGCGCCCTTGCAGCGGCCGTGGCCTGCTACGGCCTGTGGGGCTTCATGCCTCTGCTGTTCATGGCCATGGCCGCGCACGGCTTCGGCGCGCCCGAAATCCTGGCGCACCGAGCGGTCTGGTCCGTGCTGTTCGCGGGCGCCCTGGTGCTTCTGGCCGGTCAGGCCGTGCAGGCGCGCCGGGCGCTTCTGACGCCGAGGACGCTGGGCTGGCTCGCGCTTTCGACGGCGCTGATCGCCGCCAACTGGAGCGTCTATGTGTGGGCCACCACCCATCACGCGACGCTGGAAGCCAGCCTCGGCTACTACATCAATCCGCTGCTGAACATGGCGGCGGGGGCGGTGCTGTTTCGGGAGCGGATCGACCGGTGGGGCAAGGCCGCCATCGCGCTGGCGGCCGTCGGCGTGCTGATCCAGACCGCGGCGCTGGGCCGCCCGCCCTGGCTGTCGCTGATCCTGGCCTTCAGCTTCGCGGGCTACGGCGTGATCCGAAAGCGGGTGGCGGCCGACGCCCAGACCGGACTGTTCATCGAATGCCTGTTGATGCTGCCGTTCGGCCTCGCGCTGCTGGCCTGGCTGGGCGCGCACGGACAGGCGGCGGGCTTCCAGTCCCCGGGCCAGTGGCTGTGGGCCCTGTCCAGCGGACCGGCGACGGTCCTGCCGCTGGCGCTGTTCGCCTGGTCGGCGCGGCGGCTGCCGCTGTCCACCCTGGGTTTCGTGCAGTTCCTGGCCCCGACCCTTCAGTTCGCCATCGGCGTGATGGACGGTGAGCCGTTCACGCCGCTGAGGGCCCTGTCGTTTGTCTTCATCTGGTCGGGGGCGGCGGTGTTCGCCTTGGCGGCCTGGCGACGCAGCCGGGCCCCCCGACCAGCCGCCGAGCCGACCTAGAGCGCGGCGTAGAGCGCCTCCAGCAGCCGCTTGGGCCGCGGATCCCCGATCAGGTGCGGGGACTGGCGCGTCATCGCATAGGCGGCCGACACGCCGCGCTCGGGATCGGCCATCGCCATCGACCCGCCCCAGCCGTAGTGGCCGAGCGCCTGTTCGCCAGGCCCGAAGACATGAAGCCCGGTGTTGCGCATCAACCCGGCGGCCCAGCTGATGTGGTAGGGCAGCACCTTGTCCGGCCCGTGGATGCGCTCGCGCGTCAGCTGCTCCAGGGCCTGGGTCGAGAGGACGGTCCCGCCGTCCAGCCGCCCCCCGGTCGCGACGACGCCCAGCATCCGCGCCAGTCCGGCGGCCGTGCCGTGCAGATTGGCGGACGGGATCTCCATCTTGCGCCACTCCGTCGAGCCGCGCCCGCCCGGCGCCGAGCCGCGATCCAGAAAGGCCGCCTGCTTGATCGGATCGACGGTTCCGAGGCTCGGCGCCGCCGTCGGCTTGCGCATCTGGGCGACGCGGCCGTGCTCGTTATCCGGCAGGCCGATCCACAGGTCGAGCTCTGGGAAGTCCTCGCGCAGCGCCTGTCCCATGGTGCGGCCGGTCGCCCGCTGGAACAGGTGATTGGCGAGGTAGCCCACCGTCACCGGATGATAGCCGGAGGCCGTGCCCGGCGGCCACATCGGCGCCTGGGCCGCGAGCCGCGCCGTGACCGCCTCCGGCTCGAACCACAGCGACGGCTCGACCGCCTCCGAGAAGCCCGGCAGCCCGGCCTGATGGCTCATCAGCTGGGCGACGGTGACCCCCGCCTTGCCGGCCTGCGCGAAGTCCGGCCACAGGTCGGCGACCGGCTGATCGTAGCGCAGGGCGCCGGCGTCCACCGCCCGCGCCATCAGCAGGGCCATGACCGCCTTGCCGGTCGAGAACACCGGAACCAGGGTGTCGGCGCCGAACGCCTGGGTGCGGCCCGTGTCCGAGTGGCCGCCCCAGAGATCGACGACTACCTCGCCGTCGATGCAGACGCTGAAGCGTGCGGCCAGTTCGTTGAGACCCTCCGGAGCGTCGTCGAAGTTGGCCTGAAAGGCGTCGCGCACGGCGGCGAAGCGGTCGGGGCAGACGCCCTGGATCATGGTCGCATCGGTCATGCGCCCTCATACCGGCCTCAGGCGGAGCCGCCCACCCCGCCTGCATGCTCCACGCGGGCGCCGCCTGACGTTGGTCCACAATTTTGAGGGGCTCCACGACCCATTTTCGTCACGGTTCGATGGTGGAAGGCGCCGCTGATCGGTGATCTGCGGGCGGTTCGACGGAGCGTCCCACGGGGCTCCGAGCCCATCATCACCCAGGCTGAGTATCCGGCTTCCGCCTTGATCAGGAAGCGCAAGCGTAGAGTTTTCCGCATGACCGAGACCCTCACCGCCGCTGAAACGGACGCAGGCCAGCGGCTGAACCGCCGCCAGGCCGCCAAGCAGCGCACACGCCAGAAGGTTCTGGACGCCGCGCGCGGTCTCTTCGCCGAGCGGGGTTATGAGCCGGCCACGATCCGCGACATCGCCAAGGGCGCGGGCATGTCCACGGGCGCCGTGTTCGCCAATTTCCAGGACAAGGCCGAGCTGTTCGAGGTGGTCCTGGTCGACGAGATGGACCGGCTGGCTCAGGTCGCGGCGGACGCCAGCGGCGGCGACGCCTCGGTCGACCAGCGCCTGACGGCGGTGATGGCCGCCGTCTACCACGCTTCGCTCGACCACCTGCCGCTGATGCAGGCCATCGTCGCCCGCTCCTGGTTCCAGCCGCAGGAGGCCGAAATCCGCGCGCGTAAGGCGGCCGAGCCCCTGGTCGCCGTTTTCACCCGCGTGCTGCAGGACGGCCTGGGGCGCGGCGAACTGCGTCAGGACGCCGACCTTCAGCTGCTCGGCGCCCTGGTGTGGGACGTTTATCTGTCGAACTACCGCCGCGCGGCCTATGACGAATGGAACGCCGGCGTTTTGGCGGAGCAGGCTCAGCGTCAGGTTGAACTGCTGTTGAGCGGCGTGCGGACCAACGCCTGATCGGGGTCGCGCCCCAGGGCGCGACGCCTTTCTTTCGGCGGAATAGATGCTCACGCTCCCGTGAACGGCCGCGCTTGGCGAGTGCGGCCGTATCGGCGTCGGTTCATCCGGGATAGACATCCGGCGGGGCCGATGGCCGCAGCGCGCGAGCATGAGAGGTTTGGATGGCGGGTCCAGTCTACGGGGGCGGACAGGCGGGCGACGGCGGGCGCCGGCCCCGGCGCACGCCTTTTCAGCGACTGCTCTACTGGGGCGCGGTCCTGGCGGTCTGGGGCCTGATCTTTCTGGTCGTCTTCTTCGCCGTCTTCGCGCGCGGCCTGCCGGACACCTCCAGCCTGTATGAGGTCGATCGCCAGCCTTCCATCACCTATCTGGACCGCAACGGCGCCCTGATCGCCACGCGGGGCACCCAGCAGGCGCCGCCGGCCGACCTCGACGCCCTGCCCGACTATGTGCCGGCCGCGTTCATCGCTATCGAGGACCGGCGCTTCTACCACCATCCGGGCTTTGACCCCATCGGCATGTCGCGCGCGATCGTCACCAACATGCGCGCCGGGCGGGTGGTGCAGGGCGGCTCGACCCTGACGCAGCAACTGGCCAAGAACCTGTTCCTGACGCCTGACCAGAACATGCGGCGCAAGGTGCAGGAACTGATGCTCGCCGTCTGGCTGGAGATGAAGTTCTCCAAGGACGAGATCCTCGCTCTGTACCTGAACCGCGTCTACTTCGGCGCTGGCGCCTATGGCATCGAGGCGGCGTCGCAGCGCTATTTCGACAAGAGCGCGCGCCAGCTGACGGTGGGCGAGGCGGCGCTGCTGGCGGGCCTGCTCAAGGCGCCGTCGCGCTATTCGCCGGTGTCGGAGAGCGAGCGCGCCGCGACCCGCGCCACCGTGGTGCTGAACGAGATGGAGGAGGCGGGCGTCATCACCCCGGCTCAGCGCGAGCAGGCGGTGACCCAGCCGGTGATCGTGTCGCGCACCCTGGCGACCCAGCACGCCCAGTACTTCATCGACTGGCTGGACAAGTCGATCCGCGGCCTTGTGGGCGAGCCGACCGAGGACATGGTTGTCGAGACGACGCTGGACCTGACCCTGCAGACTGCGGCCGAACGCTCGGTGCGCCGCATCCTCGACCGCGACGGCTCCAAGGGGGTCGAGCAGGCGGCACTGGTGGCCTTGGACGGCGACGGCCGGGTCCGCGCCATGATCGGCGGCGCCTCCTATGCCGACAGCCAGTTCAACCGCGCGGTGGACGCGCGGCGTCAGGCCGGCTCGGCGTTCAAGCCGTTCGTTTATCTGGCGGCGCTGGAGGCGGGCTACACCCCCTCGACCCAGGTGGTGGACCAGCCGGTGACGATCGGCAACTGGTCGCCCCGCAACTACTCCGGCGGCTATGCGGGACAGATGACGCTGGCGCAGGCCGTGGCGCAATCGACCAACACCGTCGCGGCCTCCATCGCCGACCAGATCGGGCGCGACAGCGTGGCACGCGTCGCGCGGCGCCTGGGCGTCCAGAGCCGCATCGGGCTGGAGCCCGCCATGGCGCTGGGCGCGGTCGAGGTGTCGCCCATCGACATGGCCGCCGCCTATGACGCCTTCGCCAACGGCGGCCGGAGGGTCGAGCCCTATGGCGTCAGCCGGATCCGCACGCCGCAGGGGCGGGTGATCTATCAGCGCTCCGAAGCCGGAGGCGGCCAGTCGATCAACAATCCGCCGCTGACCTATCTGAACCAGATGCTGAGAGGAGTCGTCACCGGCGGCACGGGCCGCTCGGCCGCCATCGGCGGGCGCGACATCGCCGGCAAGACCGGCACCACCTCCGACTACAAGGACGCCTGGTTCGTCGGCTACACCGGCGGCTTCGTGGCGGCCGTCTGGGTGGGCAAGGACGACAACACCGCCATGCGCGGCGTGACCGGCGGCGCGGCGCCCGCCGCCATCTGGCGCGGCTTCATGGAGGCGGCCCTGCCGCGCCTGGCGGTTCAGCCGATCCCCGGCGGCCCGCCCATGCCCGAGGGCTGGCAGGCGCCCGATCCGGTCGGCGACCTGCTGAGCGGGCTGGGCGGCATGGATCCGGATATGGGCGGCGATCCGGGCGGTCAGCCGTCCGAGCCCGTCGATCCTTACGAGGGCGATCCCTACGCCGAACCGTCCAGGCCCCAGCCGCAACCTCAGCCGCAGCCGGGTTACGGCCCGCCGGTGGTGCGCCCGACCTCGCCGCAGCCGGGTCCGTCGCGCGGCGGCGCCGAGGTCCCGCCGCCGAACCGCCCGGAGCCTGAGCGCCGCCCCGGCACCCTGTTCTTCTAGGGGCCGCTCAGCCGCCGACGGCGTGCAGC
>JAEYAO010000104.1 GCA_023456105.1 Pseudomonadota bacterium
GTCTAGCCGGGTCCTGGCCGCGGGTGCCGCTGCCGTCCGTCAACAACAGGTCGGACGCCGGGCATCTGCCGCCATACGTGGATATAAACTCCCCTGCTTTATATCCACGTCTCCGCGTCTGCCCAGCGCAACCTTGAGTCAGCGCGCATGAGGACCAAGACCACCATCTCGCATGTTGCCGATGAGGTCGCACACGCTCACGATGAGGTGCGAGGTCCCGCGCGGCCATTGATCGATCGGCCGGCCGGCGAGGACTTGCTCAGCCTCGGCAACCAGCGCGAAGAAGTCTTCGCAGTTCGACCCGGGCCCACCCCATGACGGACGCACGTCGAGGTTGAGCAAGTCTGCGGCCTCCAGGGCGGCAAGTGACGCGCGCAGTGCGTGGCTACCGAGGACCACGTCGTACTCACCTCGAGTCGCCTCTGCCATGCCGATTCCACCCGCGGTCCAGAGCAGCTGCGTCACCGCGTCGAGGGCCTCGCCTGCCGACGGCCGACCCAACGGTTCGAGACCGATCTCCGTGTCATCCATGACGCCCACTTCCTCACACCGAGGGCCGGCTGCGCCCAAGGAAAGGGCCACTGAGGAGAACTGAAAGTTCGCCTGTAGGCCTGTGGACAACCGCTCCGCGCGGTTCCCGTCAAAAAATTGTTGGCCGTAGGTGTCCTTGGGGGCACCCCGCCTGTGCTTAGTACCGGTGAAGAGAGGGAGGCACTCATGTCCACCACAATCCACACACGCCGCCAGTTCGAGACCTTGACCGAAGCCGCCAACCGCACGGGGTTGAGCGTCCGCACGCTCCGGCGCCGCATCGCCGCTGGACTGCTCCCCGCGTATCGCAGCGGGCCGCGTGTGCTCCGCGTTGACCCGGCGGACGTCGATCGCCTGATGGTGCGCGTCCCGACGGCATGACGAGGGCCTCAACCCGAACCTGTCAGCGGCCTTTCGCCCAGACCAGACATCGGCTGTCGCAGACTGGACCCGTGGCAGTGTCCGAGTACCCCGAGCCGACGGTCAGCACCGTGAAGAAGCTGTATGCGCGTGCCTTCCGTTGCGCCCACCCTGAGTGCGCGCGGCCTCTCTACAAGCAGGACAACGAGACGGGCGAACTCATCCTGAACAGTCGCGTCGCTCATATCCACGCTCGCCGCTCAGGGGGACCTCGGTGGATCGCCATGTCCTCGGAAGCCAATCGCGGCGAAGCGAATCTCGTCCTGCTGTGCATCGAGCATTCCTACGAGATCGACGAGGTACCAGCATCGTTCCCGGCAGACCTTCTCCGCAGCTGGAAGCAACGCCAGATCGACGACTACGAGGAAGTGCAAAGAGGCTGGCCACTGGACGACGTCGCGGTCGGTCGCGTACTCGAAGCGTCCTCATCCGTCACCGAAAGCCATCACGCTGACGCGGTTCTTGGCGCTGTTCGAACCGCCGAGAATCTCGGCCTCGCTGCCCACGATCTCAGGAACGGCCCTGCGGCCGAGGCGCGTGCCTGGCAAGAAGCGCGCAGCGAGGCAAATCGCGGGCAGTCCATTTGGGACGAGGACGGCATTTCCCTCACTGTGGAACCGCCATACGTTGTAACGCGAGAGCGCGAAGCCGCGCTGCGCCAGGCTCTGGCACAAGCGAATGCCTCTCTCTTGCCCCTCGCCCGCGAGGTCAAAGTCGAACTCGCCGCCGCCCACGCATCGCGCCCCAACGTGCGTCCTTGGTGCGATTGGGTTGCGACCTCAGTTGATGACGTCCTAGACGCATCTTCGGCTTGGCCGAGCCCTCCCGAACTGGACGACGATGACCGATTGACTGCTGCAACAAACGAGCTCAGACAAGCAAGCTTGGCTCTTGCCGCAGTGTGGCGCGGAGACGCGGCGCCAGAGCCACCTGCACGCCCGGAGATCAGCCGTCAGGAAACAGACAACCCCCTGCAGGCGCATCGAGTCCTCCTCCATCAGGCTCGGCCGTTCGCCCGAGTGGATCACCGGCCCTACGACCCCGAGCTTCGCCGCAAGTTGGCCCAGGCGGCCGAGCAGGCAGCCGGATTGCCTCCAGTCGCGTCCTCCCTTGGCATCGACCTAGGGGTGACATGCTCTTTGGCGGCGCACGTCGCTGGAAATGCCAGCGACGAAGAAGTCGCGTCCCTCCTCGAAGAGGACTCCCAACGTCGCCCTCTCTCCGTTGCCGTGCTCCTGTTGTCTGAGGCTGAGCGAGTTGCCAAAAAGCGAGGTCGCGCACAGGCACAGCAGCATGCCGATTCAGCGCTCGCCGACCTCTACACATCCATCGATTGGTCCGATTCCACGACGTGGGACCTAGCTGACGTCAACGGGCACTCTGCTCTGTGGGCGCTCTCTCGAGTTGCCTCCCCAGAGCAGTTGAAGGGCGACCTCGCCAATTCGCTGATGACACAGCCCGGCCTCGTCAACCCCATGGTGACCTTCTGCGCCAGTTGGGCCGAGCGTCATTCCGATGACGGAGTCCATCTGTACCGCCATTACCGGGAGGTCCCACCATGGCTGCCCGTTGAAGCCATCATCGCGGCCGCCGACGCGGAGGGGCTGACCGCCTCCCTTCCGAACGTCGACCAGTACGGCGAGACGAAGGGAGACGATGCAGCCTCACTCATTGCTCAGCTGACCTGGTCTGCAGCCAAAAACTAGCTGCGCTGACCGGTCTTGATCTCACGGCTCATCCCTCGCTGCGTTCTCCACGCTCTTCCACGAGGCGCGACAAGGCGGCCGCGATCTCGGTATCCCGCCCGCGCGCAGCGTGCTGGTAGCGCAACGCGGCCTGCGGTGTGGAGTGGCCGATTCGGGCCATCAGCTCGGCAAGGGTCGCTCCCGCCTGCGCAGCGAGGACCGCACCCGTGTGCCGGAGATCGTGGATTCGCAGGTCCGGACGCCCCACCGTGTCCCTGGCTCGGTACCAGTGCCGGTAGAGGGTGTTCGGGTGCACCTGGGTGTCAGGATCCTTGACGGCCGAAAAGACCAACGCGTCCTTCGCCGGCCCCACATGCTCAGCAAGATGCCCCTCGAGGATCGGGATGAGGTGAGGCGGGATCGCCACGTCACGGACGCCGGCTTCACTCTTCGGTGAACCAACCGTCACCTCTCCCCTGATGCGCACCACCCCGCGCCTGATGTGGAGTTGCTGCGTCGCGAGGTCGATGTCCCCCCTCCGCAGCTCAGCCATCTCACCGAACCGGAGACCGCACCACGACCCGATGAGGACGAGCGCTCGGTACTTCGCCGGCATCTCGGTCACCAGCACTTCAAGCTCGTCGAGAGTGGCCGGCTCCACCCTCCGTGCACGCCGGTTCGTCCCCGCGCCACGCACGCGACACGGGTTGGCCTGGATGATCTCGTCGGCGACGGCCGTCGCCATGATCGAGCGGAGGAGCCCATAGACGTGTGCGCGCTGGGTGGGCTTCGTCGGGTCCAGCTTGCTATGCCAGACACGTACTACGGCTGGGGTGATGTCTCGTAGCGAGGTGTCAGCGAAGGATGTCCGTGGCCATGAAAAAGTCCCCACTGGTGGCCAGGTAGCGGTCCCCAGTGGTGGCCAAGAAAAGTCCCCACTCTTCGTCGTGTCGTAAGTGCCCGTGAGGTCCTGCGTGGTGACGGTGGCGGTAACCAGCCAGCCGACCGCCAACCACGCAGGAGACCTCCATTGAAGAGCGCGAGGGAACGTATGGACGTCATTTCGGCCTATCGAGAGGTAGGCACTTATCGAGGAGCGGCCGCGATCTGCGGCACGACCCACAAGAC
>JAEYAO010000112.1 GCA_023456105.1 Pseudomonadota bacterium
GGCTGTCGCAGCTCGACCCGCAGGCCGTCGATGGACTGTTTGCGCAGACGTTCAAGCTCTTCGGGGGCGAAGGTCGGGGCGGTGACGATGTCGCGGAACACCGCACCCGCCGCATCGGCCGAGGCGACGGGGGCCGAGAGCACCAGCGAGGTGCTGTCGCGGCCGGCGCCCGAGCCGGTGCTGGCGCCCAGGGCCTCCAGCGTGCGGGCGATCTCGGTCGAGGAGCGTCCCCCCGCGCCCTGGCCGGCCAAGGCGACGGTCATGGCCGACAGGCCCGAGCGCTCGGCCGGGTCGGCGGCCGAGCCGCCGCGCGTCACCAGCTGGGCGTTCATGATCGGCAGGTCGGTGGACTTGGCCACCACCACGCGCAGGCCGTTGGGCAGGGTGCGCTCGGCGATCACCGGCGGGCGGGCCTGTATCGGCGCGGACGGGGCGGGCGCGGCCTGGCGTTGACCTTCCGGCGCCAATTCGTTGGGGGCGTTCAACGCCGGAGGCACGGAGATGAACTCGGGTAGGGGCGCGGGGTTGGCCCATGCGTCGGCATGGCCCGCCGGGCGCTGGCTTTCGTCCAGATAGCGGATGGAGACGCGGCCCTGATCGCCCAGATACTGGTGTGCGACACGCTGGACATCGGCGGCGGTGACGGCGCGGACGGCGGCGAGGTCGGTGTCGGCCGCACGGGGGTCGTTCCGGCTGACTAGAGCCTGCCCCAGCAGAAAGGCGCGGCCCGAGGCGGTCTCGCGGCTGCGCAGGGCGGAGGCGAGGATTTCGGTCTTGGCCTCGGCCAGTTCGGCCTCGGTGACGGCCGTGTCGCGGATGCGCGCCAGTTCGGCGTTCAGCGCGGCCTCGGCCTGGTCCGGCGTCTTGCCGTCGGCGACGATGACCTGGGCGACGATGGAGCCGCCTTCCTCCTGGGCGCCGCTGTAGAGGCCTGCGCTGGCGGCGACCTGCTGCTGATAGACCAGAGACTGGTACAGGCGCGAGGATTCGCCGCTGGACAGGACGCCGGCCAGGACCTCAAGGGCGGCGGCGTCCGGGCTGTCGGCGGGCACGCCCTGCCAGACGGCGGCGACGGCGGGCAGCGGCACGTTGGGCGCATAGGCGACAATGGAACGCGGCTCGGTGCGGCGCACCTCGGGCGGGCGCGTCATCTGCGGCACCGGACGGTCGGTCGGGGCGGTGATGGGGGCGAAATACTGGTCCACCCAGCGGTCCAGCTGGGCCGGGTCGAAGTTGCCCGACACGATCAGGGTCGCGGTGGAGGGGCGGTAGTAGGCCTCATGGAAGGCGCGGGCGTCCTCCACCGTGGCGCTGTCCAGGTCCTCGATGGAGCCGATGGTGGGGCGGCGATAGATGTGGGTGTCGTAGCTGTTGTCGCCGATCACGAAACGCTGCAGGCGGCCGTAGGGCGGGGCCAGCACGCGCTGGCGCAGCTCTTCCTTGACGATGTCGCGCTCGGCCTTGAACACGGCCTCGTCCACCACCGGGCGGGCCATGCGCTCGGCGTGGGTCCAGAGCATGGTCTCCAGATACTGGGGCGGGACGGTCTCGTAGTAGTTGGTGAAGTCGGCACCGGTGGAGGCGTTGCGGGTTCCGCCGACGTCCTCGGTCAGGGCGTTCATGGTGCCCAGCGGCATGTTGATCGTCTTGCGCGACAGGATGTGCTCGAACAGGTGGGCGAAGCCCGAGCGGCCGGCGGGGTCGTTCTTGGCGCCCACGTCGTACCAGACCTGGACCGTCACCGTGCCGGCTGTGGGATCGGGCATGGCGTAGACGTTGAGGCCGTTGGCTAGCGTGCGGTGGGTGAACTGAAGCGGCGCGGGCGTCAGGGCGTCCAGCGACGGCGGGGACGCGACCTGGGCCAGGGCGGGGCTGGCGAGGGTCAGCGAAAGGATCGAGGCGGACAGCAGGGCGAGACGCTTCATGGATCGGGCTTCCGGCGGCGGATTGGGCTGAGGCGACCGTAGCAGGCGAACCGCGCATGTGAAGATTACGATGCGGTAATACGGGATGCGCCGCGACTTCGCCCGTATCGGGCGCTAAGAGGCGGAACATGCAGCCCTTCTGGCGGACCAAGACCCTGGACGAGATGTCTCCCGCCGAGTGGGAGAGCCTGTGCGACGGGTGCGGGCTGTGCTGCGTGATCCGGTTCGAGGACGAGGACACCGGCGAGGTGATCCCGACGCGGGTGCACTGCAAGCTGTTCGATCCCAAGGTCTGCGCCTGCTCGGACTATGCGAACCGCAAGGCGCATGTGCCGGACTGCATCAAGCTGACGCCTGGCAACATCGAGGCGCTGGAGTGGATGCCCAGGTCCTGCGCCTATCGCCGCATCCACGAGGGCCGGGATCTGGCGGGCTGGCACCACCTGGTGTCGGGCGACCGGAACACGGTGCACACGGCGGGGGTGTCGGTGAAGGACCAGACGATCTCGGAGCTGTCGCTGGCCGAGCCCGAGGACGCGCTGGACTTCGAGGCGCCCGAATGGGCCGTGGAGCGCGGCTGCTGACCATCTCGCGCCCGCCAGCGCAATGACGCTGGTGGATGTTGTTTCTCGTCAATGAGTTGAGCTTTTCTCGCCGCGATCTGCGCGCCTGGGGACGCTGGTCCGGTATGTTCTGGGCATGGCGGGAAAAGGGGACAGGGCGGGGGCGGCGGACGACGGCGCCGGGTGGCTGGGCGGGCTGTTCGGCGTGCTGAAGGCGGTGGTGGACGAGAGCGTCGAGGTGCTGGTCGCCGAAGACAAGCCCGCCAACACGGCCGAGGTGGAGAAGCGGATGCGGACCGTGGGCGTGATCGCGCGCACGGCCAAGTTCGTCGACGACCTGCGTCGCCGCGCCTGCACAGCCTCTCCACGCGAAGACGAGGACGAGATGACCGGTGGACACGACGATCCCGAACGAGACGAGCGGCTGCGAGCCCAGCTTGTCGAGCGTTATGATCAACTCGAAGGGATACTTGAACAGAAGCGAGCCGCAGCAGCTGAGCGGGCCGCAGCTCGAGCTCGTGTTGAGGAGAGCGGGTCTGCTGACCCATCAGGTGGCGCCGCAAGGTGACGACTGGCGGACCTGGCTGCTGCTGGGCGGGCGAGGGTCGGGCAAGACCTTTGCGGGATCCTTGTGGATCGATCAGCTGGCGCGCAAGACGCCGCGGACCTTCGCCCTGGTGGGGCCCGCGCTGCACGACGTGCGCGAGGTGATGGTGGAGGGGGCGTCGGGGCTGAAGAGCTTCGGCGTTCCGGGCGACCGGCCGCGCTGGGAGGCGGGGCGGCGCAGGCTGGTGTGGAAGAACGGATCGGCGGCCTACGCCTTTTCGGCCGAGGATCCGGACAGCCTGAGGGGACCGCAGTTCCATGCGGCCTGGGCCGACGAGTTCTGCGCCTGGAGACAGCCGGAGCTGGTGCTGTCGAACCTGCGGTTCGGACTGCGGCTGGGGGATGCGCCCCGGCTGGCGGTGACCACGACGCCCCGGCCGACGGCGGCCCTGCGGCGGCTGATGGCGGAGGCCGGGCTGGTGCTGGATCGCGGGGCCACGGGGCTGAACGCCCGGAACCTGGCGCCCGGCTTTCTGGAGCATCTGAAGGCGCTGTACGGCGGCACACGGCTGGAGGCGCAGGAGATGGAGGGCGTGCTGGTCGAAAGCGACGGCGCCCTGTTCCGGGTCGAGGACCTGAAGCGGGCGCGGGGCGCGCGGCCGGTGGAGCTGGAGCGGGTGGTGGTGGCGGTCGATCCGCCGGCCACGGCGGGCGGCGACGCCTGCGGCGTCGTGGCGGCGGGAAGAAAGGACGGGCGGGCCTTCGTGCTGGCCGACCGCACGGTGCGGGGCCTGAGCCCTCTGGGCTGGGCGCGGGAGGCGGCAAGGGCGGTGCGGGAGTTCGGGGCCGATGCGGTGATCGCCGAGGGCAACCAGGGCGGCGACATGGTGCGCAATGTGCTGGTCCAGGCGGGCTGTCCGGTCGAGGTCAAGATGGTGCACGCCAGCCGGTCCAAGGCCGCGCGGGCCGAGCCTGTCGCCGCCCTGTATGAACAGGGGCGGGTGATCCACTGCGGGGCGTTCCCGCAGCTGGAGGAGG
The DNA here is from genome assembly GCA_023456105.1 of Pseudomonadota bacterium. Classification (GTDB taxonomy): domain Bacteria; phylum Pseudomonadota; class Alphaproteobacteria; order Caulobacterales; family Caulobacteraceae; genus Brevundimonas. Next base: position 4,073 of record JAEYAO010000112.1, read on the forward strand.
AGCTGATGGCGCTGGGAGGCGGGGACGCCGGACCGAGCCCGGACCGGGCGGATGCGCTGGTCTGGGCGGTGACGGCGCTGATGCTCCACGCGCGCGCAGGCGGGCCGAGGATACGGGTGCTTTAGCCTTCCCTCCTGTCGCGTGGCGACGGGGATGAGACGACACAACTGAACAAGGAGAGACCAGATGCCGGCGATCCCTGATCGAGACGGGCTGCTGAACCATGGGCGGAGCGCGGGCGGGCCGGCGCGGAGGGCGCGGGCGGTGACGCCGGACGATGGGGCGGACCTGCCTGTGTATGCAAAGGCGCTGTATCTGGGCGTCGCGGGATCGGTGCGGGTGCTGACGGTGGATGCGGCGGACGGGGAGGCGGTGGTCTTCGCCAACCATCCGGCGGGCTACTTGCCGCTGCAGGTCAGGCGGGTGCTGGCGACGGGCACCACGGCCGGGCAGATCGTGGCGCTGTTCGACTGATGCTTGAGCTGGAGGCGATGAACACGGCGCCCGGCGGGGTGCTGGCGGCGCGCGGAGGCGGCGGCGGCGTCGAGGCGCCGGACGGGTTCGTCATGGTGGTCCACGACGGGCGGATCGTGACGGACGATGACGGGCGCATGGTGGTGACGGAGGCGGCGGCATGAGCGGGTTCGTGACCTTGAGGGAGGCGGGCGCGGTCTTTCGTCACGAGGTGGAGGCGAAGCGTCGCCGGCTGGTCGCGGGGCGGGGGGTGATCCTGAGGAACGGGCTGTCGGACGGCGTGGCGACATCCGCCACCTATCGCCAGAGGATCACGGTGGGCGCGGACGACGCGCTGGATGTGGGGCTGGTTTACGCCAACTGGCGCATGCCTTCGGGCGCGGGCGAGGCGGCCGGGCCGAATGTGATCACGGTGCGGGGGTCGGTCGAATATCCGGCCGGGGTGCTGACGCCGGTCTTTTTCGGCGGGCGGCGCGAGGTCGTGCTGGAGCCGGGGGCGCAGGTCGAGAGCGACCCAGGCGCGGGGGCGTCGATCCCGGCGGGCGCCGTCGCCTGGGTGCGGACCCATGTATCCGTGACGAGCGGGGGCAAGTGGCCGCTGGGCGTGACCACGGTTCCGGGCGACGGCGAGGGCAGCAACCTGTCGGGCGGCGGGGCGGACCTGACGACCAGCGGAACCGTGCCGACGGTGTTCGCCTATGGCTACGGGCCGCTGGCGGTGACGGGACTGACGGCGGGAACGCAGCGGGCGGTGGTGGTGCTGGGCGACAGCATCGCTTCGGGCCAGGCTGACAATCCGGCCAACGACATGGGCTTTGTTGTGCGGGCGATCGGCGGACGATGCGGCTGGTCCAGCCTGGCCATGCCCGCCGAGCAGGCGGGGCAGGTGGTGACGGGCGGCGGGCGCAGGATGGCGCTGGCGGGGCGCCTTGCGACGACGGCGGTGTGCAACCACGGGATCAACGACCTGGTGATCGGACGCACCGCCCAGCAGGTGCAGGCGAGCCTCTTGGCCCTGTGGAAGGGCTTGGCCGCGCGGGGGCTGGAGGTGTTCCACACCACGCTGACGCCGCGCACCACATCGTCCGACGGATGGGCGACGCTGGGTGGGCAGAGCGCTTACGCCAACGAGGCAGAGCGGCAGGCGATCAACGCCTGGCTGAGATCGGGGCCGTCGCCGCACCTCGCGGGCGTGTTCGATGTGGCGGCGGTGCTGGAGGACGGAGCGACCGGGCGCTGGAAGGCGCCGGCGGAAGGGGCGCTGACCGGCGACGGGCTGCATCCGAAGCCCGCCGGCTACGCGCTGATGGCGGCGACGGTCTCGCTTTAACAAACCAGGGAGATGGGGATGAAGGGGATCCGCTGGCCGTTCGGTCAGGCGGCGCAAGCGTCTGCGCCCGAAAGCAAGGCAAGCGCGGCCGGGCCGCTGATCGCCTTTTCGCACGTGGGGCGGGCGCGGTGGACGCCGCGCGACTATCGCTCGCTGGCGACGGAAGGGTTCGCAAAGAACGCCGTGGCCTATCGCTGCGTGCGGATGATCGCGGAGGCGGCGGCGTCCGCGCCGTTCCAGGTGTTCGTGGAGGGCGCGCGCGACGAGGCGCACCCGCTGGCGCGGCTGTTGAGCAAGCCCAATCCCGAGCAGTCGGGAGCCGAGCTGATGGAGGCGCTGTACGGCGCGCTGCAGGTGGCGGGAAACGCCTATCTGGAGGCGACGGGCGACGACGACGGGGTGCCTGGGGAGCTGTGGAGCCTGCGGCCCGACCGGATGACGGTGGTTCCGGGGGCTCAGGGCTGGCCGCAGGCGTGGGAGTATGCGGTGGACGGACGCACCGTCCGGATCGCGCGCCGGGCCGACGGCTGGTCGCCGGTGATGCAGCTGAAGCTGTTTCATCCGACGGACGACTGGTACGGCTTTTCGCCGCTGGAGGCTGCGGCCTTCGCCATCGACGTGCACAATGCGTCCGGCGCCTGGAACAAGGCGCTGCTGGACAATGCGGCGCGGCCCAGTGGGGCGCTGGTTTACGGCGCGCGGGACGGCGAGCGGCTGACGGCCGAGCAGTTCGAGGCGCTGAAGGCGCAGCTGGCGGACGGCCATGCGGGGGCGGCCAACGCCGGGCGGCCGCTGCTGCTGGAAGGCGGCATGGACTGGAAGGCGATGAGCCTGTCGCCGTCCGAGATGGACTTCATCGCCGGGAAACATGCGGCGGCGCGCGAGATCGCGCTGGCGTTCGGGGTCCCGCCGCAGCTGCTGGGTATTCCGGGGGATGCGACCTACGCCAACTATCGAGAGGCGAACGCGGCCTTCTGGCGCGGGACGGTTATCCCGCTGGTGAGGAAGGCGGCGGGGGCGCTGACCGGATGGCTGGGGCAGCGGTTCCCCGGATGCGTGGTCGAGCCGGACCTGGAGGCTGTCCCGGCGCTGCAGCCCGAGCGCGACGCCCTGTGGGCGCGGCTGAACGCCGCGACATTCCTGACCGAAGAGGAGCGCCGGCGCATGGCGGGAGTGGGGGCGTGATGGACGACTGGAAACGGGTTCCGCCGGCGGTGGTCGCGGCCCTGATCGTGCAGACGGCGGCGGGCCTGATCTGGGCCGGCGGCGCGGCGGCGCGGATCGGGGCGCTGGAGGCGCGCATGGGCGAGCAGCGGCTGGTCGCCGAGCGGTTGGCGAGGCTGGAGGAGCAGGGCGTGGCGACGCGCGCGGCGGTGGAGCGGATCGAGCAGCGGCTGGAGCGGCGATGAGCGCGCCCCTGATGATCGAGGGCTATGCGTCGCTGTGGGGCGTGGCTGATCTGAACGGCGACGTGGTGCAGCGCGGCGGCTTCCGCGACAG
>JAEYAO010000064.1 GCA_023456105.1 Pseudomonadota bacterium
CCCTTGGCGGCCATGACGACGGTGAGCGCGGCCTCATCCGACCATTGCAGGGAGATGCTGTTCAGAACGCCGTCGCAGGCGGCGAGCAGCGCCGTCACAAGGTCGGATCTCAGGCGCGGCAGCAGCACCTGGGTTTCGGGGTCGCCGAGGCGGGCGTTATACTCGATGAGCTGCGGCCCGTCCTGGGTGAGCATGAGCCCCGCATAGAGAATGCCCGTATAGGGCGTGCCCCGCGCCTTCATGCCGGCGAGCGTCGGCTCAATGATCTCGCGCATGGCGCGGGCCTGCAGCTCCGGCGTCAGCACGGCAGCGGGCGAATAGGCCCCCATGCCGCCGGTATTGGGACCCTGGTCTGCGTCGAAGACGCGCTTGTGGTCCTGGGCCGTGCCGAACGGGAGGGCATGCGTGCCGTCGCAGAGCGCGAAGAAGCTCGCCTCTTCGCCTTCGAGAAAAGCTTCGATCACCACCTCGGCTCCGGCGGCCCCGAGACCGCCGCCGATCATCATGTCGATCGCGGCTTCGGCCTCCTCGAAAGAGGTGGCGACCACCACGCCCTTTCCGGCCGCGAGGCCGTCCGCCTTCACCACGATCGGCACGCCGTAGCTCCGGATATAGGTCTTGGCCGCTTCCGCGTCGGTGAAACGCCGGTAGGCGGCCGTGGGAATCCCGAACTCCGCGCAGAGATCCTTGGTGAAGGCCTTCGAGCCTTCGAGCTGGGCGGCGGCCTTGCTCGGCCCGAACGCTTTAATCCCCTCGGCCTGGAGATCGTCCACAAGGCCCGCGACCAGGGGCGCCTCCGGGCCGACCACGACGAAATCGACCTTCATCACCCGGCAGAAATCGATCACTGCCCTATGATCGGTGACGTCGAGCGCCACGTTGGTGCCGTGCTGCGCCGTGCCAGGATTGCCGGGAGCGATGAGGAGGTTGTCGCACAGGGCGCTCGCCGAGAGGCTCCTCGCCAGAGCATGCTCCCGCCCGCCGGATCCGATGAGAAGAATGTTCATGACCTTCGCCTCCCTGTGCTGCCTGCGCTCTTAAAGGCTGAAGGCTTTTGCGCCTAGTCTCGAAAGCGTGAAACGGAACCTGTTTCGCAGGCGCGGCGAAATGCACAGGGGATAGTTCGGCATTGTGAATGGCTGTTGCGCCCGCGCCCTTGGCAGGGTAGCGCCGGGCGGATTAGGTTCACCTCATGTTCGCAGAAAAAGCTCCCTCGAATGCTCCCGAGTGGTCGGTGTCCGACTTGGCGGGGGCCCTCAAGCGCACCCTGGAGGATGCGTTCGGCCACGTACGCCTCAGGGGCGAGGTATCGGGCTATCGCGGGCCACATTCGTCGGGCCATGCCTATTTCTGCCTGAAGGACCAGAATGCCCGAATCGACGCGGTGATCTGGAAGGGATCCTTCGCCCGGCTCAAGATCCGCCCCGAGGAGGGGATGGAGGTCATCGCCACCGGGCGCATCACCACCTTCCCGGGCTCGTCCAAGTACCAGATCGTCATCGAAACGCTCGAGCCCGCCGGCATCGGCGCCCTGATGGCCCTGCTCGAGGAGCGCCGGCGCAAGCTCAACGCCGAAGGGCTGTTCGCCCAGGAGCGCAAGCGGCCCCTGCCGTTCCTGCCCCGGGTGATTGGCGTCGTCACCTCGCCGACCGGCGCAGTGATCCGCGACATTCTCCACCGGCTGGAAGACCGCTTCCCGCGTCGGGTGCTGGTATGGCCCGTGCGCGTGCAGGGCGACACCTGCGCGGCGGAGGTCGCCGCCGCTATCCGCGGCTTCAACGCCTTGGAGCCAGGCGGCCGGATCCCACGGCCTGACGTGCTGATCGTCGCCCGTGGCGGAGGTTCCATCGAGGACCTCTGGGGTTTCAACGAGGAAATCGTGGTGCGCGCCGCCGCCGAGAGCGCCATCCCGCTCGTCTCGGCGGTGGGCCACGAGACCGATACGACGCTGATTGACTATGCGTCCGACCGGCGGGCTCCCACGCCCACGGGCGCCGCCGAGATGGTGGTGCCGGTGCGGGTCGAGCTCATGGCCGCCGTCAACGACCTTTCCCGGCGCCATATGGAAGCGACGCTTCGCCTCGTGGAGCGCCGCCGGTCGGACCTGCGCGCCACGGCCCGTGCGCTGCCGACCCCGGAAGCCCTGTTTTCGCCCAAGCGTCAGCGGCTCGACCTTGCGGCCGCCAAGCTCTATCCGGCGCTCGCCCGCAATGCCCGCGGCCATGAGGAGCGGCTGCTCAAGGTTGCGCGCCAGCTGGCCCATGTCTCGCCGGTGGCCAATGTGGCCCGGATGCGCGCCCGGCTCGATGCGGTCGGTCCGCGTCCCCACAATGCGGTCTGCCGGTCCATCCTGCTGCGCGAGGAGAGCCTGAAACAGATCGGTCGCCGCCTGGTGGTGTCACGAGAGGCGCTGCTGCGCGCCGAGCGCACGCGCCTTGCGCAAGGACATGAACTCACCCGGCGGGTGGCCGAGCGTCTCGTGCCGGCGCTGCAGGGACAGATCGCCCGCAAGGCCGACAGGCTGGAGGCGGTGTCGAAGCTCTTCGACAGCCTGAACTACAAATCCGTGCTCAAGCGCGGCTTCGCCCTGGTCCGGGACGCGGACGGGCAGCCGCTCAATTCGGCGGAGGCGGTGCTGGACGGTCAGGCCCTCGTGCTCGAATTCGCCGACGGCAGGGCGGATGCGACCGGCGGCCGGATCGGGTCGCGGCCGAGGGCGGCCAAGCCGAAGCTCGTTGTGGCGGAGGAGCAGGGCGCCTTGTTCTGAACGAGGATTGGAAATCCTCAGCCTCCCTGCTTATGTGAAGAAAGGCGCAACGCATTTCTCGATGTCATCAATGTTGAACAAGATCCAACGCAGCGGCGGCGAAGCCGTCGTGCAATATCTCGACAGCAACCTTCGGGTCGTGAAGCCCGGGGCTTATGTGCGTTGCGCGGTGACGGGCATCGAGATCCCCCTCGACGAGCTGAAATATTGGAGCGTCGAGAGGCAGGAGGCCTATGCCTCGCCCGAGGCGGTCATGATGCGCATCACGGGCCAGACCGCACCCCGACAGTAAGGCCATCCTTCAGGCGACGCGCAAACGCCTCTCGTTGATGCGGCGCAAGAGCAGGTTGCGCAGGCCCGCCTCGTTCTCGATCCGGAGCCGCACGGGCAGGACCATGAGATCCGGCCAGGATTCCTCATCCCGCGCCGCGGCGATCCGGGCGAAGTCCTTTTCCGTCGTGACGGCCACAAGCCCGCCTGCCTCGGCCTCCCGTCGCAGAGCCGCGAGTTCGGCCGCCGTGTAGCGATGGTGGTCGGGAAACGAGCGGGCGGCTTCGACGGTGGCCCCACAGGCGCGCAGGGTCTCGAAGAACTTTCCAGGCCGTCCGATTCCGGCGAAAGCCAGGACCTTCCTGCCTTCGAGCGATTGAGCGGCCTCCGGAGACGGCACGAGCCTTGCCTCGAACACGCGTTTGTCGCGCCGCGCGGCCTCCTCGGCCACCTGCCTGCCGGGCGCACCTTCGCCGATGATCAGAACCGCATCGATCATGGGCCATTGAACGTCGATCGGAGCGCGGAGCGGCCCAGCCGGCAAAGGCAGCCCGTTGCCGATCCCGGTCGCCCCATCCACGACCGCGATGGCGCAATCCTTGATCAGCGATGGATTCTGGAGCCCGTCGTCCATGACCACGACGGTCGCGCCGGATTCGTAGGCCAGCCGCGCGCCGGCCGGTCTGTCGCGGGACACGACGGTCCTGGTCGTCCGTGAGAGCAGGATCGGTTCGTCGCCCACGTCGGAGGCGGTATGCTCCGGGGTGCGGACCTGCACGGGACCCGGAAGGCTTCCGCCATAGCCCCGCGACAGGAAGGCCGGGCTCTCACCCGCCACATCGAGAATCCTTGCGACCGCCAGGGCCGTCGGCGTCTTGCCGGCGCCGCCCGCGGTGAAGTTCCCGATGCAGATGACGGGAAGGTCGGCCTTCTCGCCCGAGCGACGCATCCGGCGCGCCGCGATGGAGGTATAGAGGAGGCTCGCCGGGCGCAGCAGGTTGGCCGGCAGGGTAGGGAAGGGGTGCCACCAGAAGCGCGGCGCGCGCATCAGCGGCGGGCCCCCAGTTTCGCCTGGACGATGAACGGCTCGACCGATTGCATCGTACGGTCTACTGCGCCGCCCAGCGCCTGCACGGCCTCTCCGGCCTTGCGGGCCATGTCGCGCGTCAGCGCCGCGTTGCTGAGCAACTCGTTGACGGCGCGGGCAAGCGTGGCGCTGTCCTTCACCATCAGGGCGCCTCGGGACTGATCGAGAGCCTCGTAAATCTCGGTGGCTGTATGGACATGCGGGCCATGCAGGATGGCCGCGCCCAGCT
>JAEYAO010000068.1 GCA_023456105.1 Pseudomonadota bacterium
AGCTCGGGTGGCTGACGCCGCAGGCCTATGCAGAAGCGCTCACCGGACAGATCGGCCGGTCCGCTGCGCTGGTTGGGGGCTGCGCTGACCGGCCTCTTGCCAACCCCGACAACCCCAGCTCAGATCACCAAAGGACTCTCGTTATGGCTGGATGAGAAACGGGGGTCACGTCAGCGCCGCCGAACACGGTCGTTGACCTGAAGTCCTTTGGCGGGGTTGCGCTCAATCCACCCCTCGTTCGCAGCGAAATTCATGACCGCCCTGAACTTGGTCATGTAGCCGTTCACAGACGCTGGTGAGAGCGTGCCGGGCAGACCTTTTGCCTTTGCCATCGCAGACGCTTGAACAGGCGAAAGCTTCGGAAACTTTTTCTCCGCGTTCGCTGGCAACCAGATGAGGGTGTCGAGGAGCTCGCGGCAGGTCTCGCGATCAATAGATCGGATCGTTCGCCGCTCACCCCACAGTCCGACCGTCAGTTCGATGAGGTTAAGGTAGTGGAGGTCAGTCTTTCGGGTGCGCTGTTTCGCAGGATCGGACCTGAACAGTTCGAACACTTCACGCATCGTCTTTTCCGTTGGGACGGTCGATGTCACGGAGAAAGGCTCTGGCCAGATGGCAGAGCGAGCCGGGACGCTCACAGAGACCCCGGAGGCTTCGATGTTTCTCCAATCCGCTTCGAACGCGGCAGCGACCATCCGAGCCTTACGGATAGCCTCGGCTCGATAGCCTGTCCCGAGAGACTTCACGACGTGCGTCTTGCCGATCACGTCCGCCAATGAGCGCGGAACACGAAGTCGAAGGTAGTAGGTCGATCCCCGGACGATCAGGCCAAACGACTGCCGCCGAAATTGAGGAGACCGTGGAGGCGGTGGGACGAGCCGTTTGGACGGTGTGTGCGCCGGTGTGGTGCTACAGGCGCGGGAGCCTGAACCGACTGTAGAGGAACGCTTTTTCGACGGTCGCTTTGGGGCCGTGTGACACAGCGTGGTGTCAGAATTCTCGCCTGATCCTGTCCAAACCCCTGTGGAACAAGGATTTGGTGGAGCCGAGGGGAGTCGAACCCCTGACCTCGTCATTGCGAACGACGCGCTCTACCAACTGAGCTACGGCCCCGGATCCAGCGGGCTGGTCGGGCCTCCAGGCAGGGGCGGGACATAGAAGGCGGGGGGGCGGGGTGTCAACCGGCGGATGCGGCGAAAGCGCCCCTTCCGCTCCGCCCGGGCGCAAAACATTGTCCACCCGGCCACGGCCGCGCTAGAAGCCGCTCCACGCGTCATCAAGGAGAGCGTTCATGGGCGAAGCCATTGTCTGGCTGGTCAACGCCGTCATCACCCTGATGGTCTGGGCCATCATCGGCTCGGCCATCCTGAGCTGGCTGTTCGCGTTCGACGTCATCAACCACCGCAACCGGTTCGTGAACCAGCTGGCGACCTTCCTGGACACGGTGACGCGGCCGATCCTGGAGCCGTTCCGCCGCATCATCCCGCCGCTGGGCGGCATCGACATCTCGCCCATCGTGGTGCTGCTCCTGCTGCAGTTCGTGCGCATCCTGTTCAACAACATGGCGGCGCCGTCGCTGATCATGCTGCTGGGCTGATCCGTTGACGCCGGGACACGGCCGCGCGGGAATCTGGCGGGGCATCGGCCTTGCGGCCTTGCGCGCCGCCCCTGGCCTGCCCAAGGTGGCCGGCCCTTCACGCAGCAGGTCCCTCCGGGTTCGCCCTTTATGAGCACGATCAAGACAGTGGCCGTCATCGGCGCCGGGCAGATGGGCTCGGGCATCGCCCAGGCCGTGGCGCTGGGCGGCTATGCGGTGCGCCTGTTCGACGCCTCGCCGGAGCGGCTGCCGCAGGCGCAGGGGCTGATCGCCGCCAGCCTGGCGCGCCAGACCGGCCGGGGCCTGGTGGCGCAGGACGCCGCCGACGCCGCCCTGTCGCGCATCGCGCCCGCCGCCTCGGTCGCCGAGGCCGTGTCCGGCGCCGATCTGGTGATCGAGGCCACCGTCGAGGACGAAGCGGTCAAGAAGGCCGTCTACGCCGAAGTCGTGCCGCACCTGTCGGCCGGCGCGCTGATCGCCTCCAACACCTCCTCCATCTCCATCACCCGGCTGGCGTCGGCGACGGATCGGCCGGACCGGTTCGTGGGCCTGCACTTCATGAAGCCTGCGCCCGCCATGCGGCTGGTGGAGATCATCCGCGGCATCGCCACATCCGCCGAGACCCACGCCGCCGCCGTCGCCTTCGCCGAGAGCCTGGGCAAGACCACCACCGACGCCGAGGATTTCCCCGCCTTCATCGTCAACCGCATCCTGGTGCCGATGATGAACGAGGCGATCTTCGCCCTGTACGAGGGCGTCGGTAACGTCGCCTCCATCGACAAGGCGCTGAAGCTGGGCGCCAACCATCCGATGGGCCCGCTGGAGCTGGCGGACTTCATGGGGCTGGACGTGGTCCTGGCCATCATGAACGTGCTCTACGACGGCCTCGCCGACAGCAAGTACCGGCCCTGTCCGCTGCTGGTGAAGTACGTCGAGGCCGGATGGTTGGGGCGCAAGAGCGGGCGGGGCTTCTACGACTATTCCGGCGACACGCCGGCGCCGACCCGGTGATGCGGATGGAGCTGCCGGGCCAGGTCGCCGTCGCGCCGCGCCGCCAGACCTCGGCGCGCGTGGCCGCGGCCGTGGCGGGCGCCGCCTGGCCTCCGCTGATCCTCACCCTGCCGTTCTGGCCGCCGAACACCTGGATGCCCGGCCCCGAGATGGATTGGCGCCTGATGATCCTGCTGGTGGGCCTCATCGCCACGCCCCTGTGCCTGTGGCGGCTGGGGCGCGAGCGCGAGCGTCATGGGCGGCCGGCGACGCGGCTGGGCGTGGTGTGGCGCTTTGTCTTCTATGGCGGGCTGCTGGCCGCAGGGTTGCAGGCGCTGGTGGCGCTCGCCATGGCCGTCGCGGGCTGGCTGGAGGCGGGCGATCCCGCCCAGGCGCTGGGCTTCACCGAGACCACGCTTCTGATCTTCGGCGTCGGCTTTCTGCCGGTCGCGGTGATGGTGGGGATCAGCTACGCCCTGTGGGCCGGCCTGTGCGCGGCGTTCATCGCCTATGAGCCTCAAGGCGAGGCGCCGGATCGCATGAACAGGGTGGTGCGCCGCACCATCTGATCGCCGGCGCGGCCGGCGCCTTGTTGGGGGACAAGGACGATGACCATGGACGCTTCTGCTTCGCCGCCTTCGCGCGAACGCATCGCCACCCTGGACCTGATCCGGGGACTGGCGGTGCTGGGCATTCTGGCCGTCAACGCCGAGGGCTTCGCGGCGACCTTCAGCGCCTATGGCTCGCCCGGCCTGTGGCCGTTCCCGAACGTCGGCGCGTCGGCCGCGGCAAAGTGGATCATCGACGCCTTTTTCCATCAGAAGTTCATCAGCCTGTTCTCCATGCTGTTCGGCGCCTCCATCTTTCTGGTGGGCGGCGAGCGGGACGAGCGCGGCGCGGAGGAGCGCGGCCGACGCCTGCGTCGCCGGCTGTTCTGGCTGTTCGTCTTCGCCCTGTTCCATGGACTGGCGCTGTGGTGGGGCGACGTGCTGCTGCTTTACGCCTGGTCGGGCGTGTTCGTGATGCTGGCGCGCTCGTGGTCGGTGCGCAGGCTGGCGATCGTGGGCGGCCTGCTGTTCGGCCTGTTCGCGGCCCTGCAGATTCTGGGTGGGCTTGCGCTGCAGTTCGCGCCGGCCGAGGTCCAGACCCAGGTCGCCGCCGCCACCGGCGCCACGCCCGAACGGCTGGCCGCCGTCCGGGCCGAAATCGCGGAGGCGGCCGGGTCGCTGGCCGGCGCCTATCGCCAGAACACGTCCGGCTGGATGTCGCTTCAGGCGCCCAGCGTCATGGCCTTTGTGTTTCCCACCACCGGGCTGATGATGATCGGCCTGGCGCTGTTCAAGGCCGGCTTTCTTTCCGGCGCCCGATCCCTGCGCGCCTACGCCGTCACCCTGTCCATGGCCGCCGCCGCCCTGGTTGTGGTGGCCTGGCTGGAGTGGGGGCAGGTGATGAACGGCGCGGAGTCGCCGCTGGCCAGCGGCGTCGACTTCCTGCTGAACCCGCTGATCGGCCTGGGCTACGCCTCCATCCTGATCCTGTTGTGGAAGGCGGGTCGCGCCCGCGCCCTGTCGCCGCTGGCGGCGGCCGGTCGCATGGCCTTCACCAACTACCTGACCCAGTCGCTCATCATGACCACCCTGTTCTACGGCGGTCGCGGCTTCGGCTTGATGGGCCAGGTGGATCGGCCGGCCCTCTGGGCGATCGTCGTGGCCGTCTGGGCGCTGCAGCTGGTCTGGTCGGTGCTGTGGCTCCGGCGGTTCCAGATGGGGCCGCTGGAGTGGCTGTGGCGTTCGCTGACCGAGGGACGGCGCCTGCCGATCCGCCGGACGGCCTGATCCGCCTTTTCCCCGCCGGCTTCACCCGCTAACGACAGGGCATGGCCGCTCCCGACACGCCCGCCGAGACCTTCAAGCGCGCCCTGTCCCACGCCGCCCGCGCCCTGGCCGAGCAGCCGGAGCTGGAGGTCCTGTTCGGCACGGACGGCCCGCGTCTGGCGAACGGCGTCCTGACCCTGCCCCATCCGCCGCGCGATCCATCGGCGCCGGAAAGCGCCTCGCTGAGGGGACAGGCCGACCGGCTGGCGCTGCGGCTGGCCAATCACGACGCAGGCGTCAACGCCCGCCTGCGCCCGATCGACACTGCGGCCGCCGAGGTGTTCGACGCGGTCGAGCAGGCGCGGGTCGAGGCGGTGGGCTCCCACGCCTTGGCCGGGGTGCGCGCCAACATGACCGCCGCCCTGCTGACGCGGCTGGAGAAGACCGGGGCCCTGCGCGTCAACGATCCCGACCGCGTGCCGGTGTCCGAGGCCGTGGCGCTGCTGGTGCGCGAGCGCCTGACCGGCCAGCGCACGCCCGACGGCGCCGGCGCCATGCTGGACCTGGTGCGTGAGCCGCTGGAGCTCAAGGCCGGCCGCCAGATCGACACCCTGTCCGAGGTCGCCGCCGATCAGACCGCCTTCGCCGCCCGCATGCGCGAGGTGCTGCGCGCGCTCGACCTCGATCCCGGCGACGGCCAGGGCGAGGACAGTTCCGACGATCCCGGCGAGGAGGAGCCCGACCCGCAGGAGCCCGAAGCCCAGGACCAGCCCGACGAGGACGAGGAGCAGGACGGCGGCGAAGGCGACCAATCGATGGAGGGCTCGGCCGACGACTCGTCCTCCGAGCAGGAGCGCGACAGCCGCCCCGAGGGCGCGCCCGCCGATCCGAGCGGCGAGGCGTCGGAGGACGGCCCCGAACTGAACGAGGGCGACCAGCCCAACCGCCAGCAGGCGCGCGACGACGGCCGCCCGGTGGATTTCTACCGCGTCTTCACCCAGGCCTATGACGAGGTGGTGGACGCCGCCGACCTGTGCGACCCGATGGAGCTGGACCGGCTGCGCGCCCTGCTGGACGGCCAGCTGGCGGTGCTGTCGAGCGTCGTTTCGCGCCTCGCCAACAAGCTGCAGCGCCGCCTGCTGGCCCAGCAGAACCGGTCCTGGATCTTCGACCTGGAGGAAGGGATGCTGGACACCGCGCGGCTGACGCGCATCGTCACCGACCCTTCGGCGCCGCTTAGCTTCAAGGCCGAGAGCGAAAGCCCGTTCCGCGACACGGTCGTCACCCTGCTGCTGGACAACTCGGGCTCCATGCGGGGACGGCCGATCATGGTGGCGGCGGTCTGCGCCGACATCCTGGCGCGCACGCTGGAGCGCTGCGGCGTCAAGGTTGAGATCCTGGGCTTCACCACCCGCGCCTGGAAGGGCGGCCAGAGCCGCGAGGCCTGGATCACCGCCGGCAAACCCGCCAATCCGGGTCGTCTGAACGACCTGCGCCACATCATCTACAAGGCCGCCGACGCGCCGTGGCGCCGGGCCAAGAAGAACCTCGGCCTGATGATGCGAGAAGGGCTGCTGAAGGAGAACATCGACGGCGAGGCCCTCTTGTGGGCCCACGACCGGCTGCTGGCGCGCACTGAGCAGCGCCGCATCCTGATGGTGATCTCCGACGGCTCGCCGGTGGACGACTCCACCCAGTCGGCCAACGCCGCGCTTTACCTCGACCAGCACCTGCGCCGCGTCATTTCCGACATCGAGGAGCGCTCGCCGGTCGAGCTTCTCGCCATCGGCATCGGCCACGACGTCACCCGCTGGTATCGTCGCGCCCTGACGATCGTCGATGTGGAGCAGCTGGCCGGCGCCATGACCGAGAAGCTGGCCGAGCTGTTCGAGACCGAACCGGCGTCTCCGGTTCGCACGCGCGGTCGTCGGCGCATCGCCGCATGATCCGCCTGCGTCGCCTGCTGGGCCCGGGCGTCGCGCTGGCGCTCGCCGCTTGCGCCGCGGTCGGCAGCGCTCAGCGCCCGATCCTGCCTGCGGAGGACGGCTGGACTCCTCAGGTGATCCAGACCCGCGCCGTCAGCCTGGGACTGCCGGGCGGCGCCGAGCTTGCGCCGGGCGTGCGCTTCATGGGCGGTCTGCAGATCAGCGCCCCGCCCGGCTCGCCGATCCACAGCCTGTCGGATCTGAAGCGGGTCGGCGAGCGGGGCCTCGTCAGCGTCTCCGACGTCGGAGACCTGGTCCGCGCCGAGCTTCGGCTGGACGGCTCCGGCCGCCTGATCGGGTTGGAGGGGATGCGCAGCCGCCGCCTGCCCGGGCTCGACGGCCTGCCGATCACCGACAAGGCGGCCGGCGACGCCGAGGGCCTGCTGCTGACGGACGATGGCGACCTGCTGGTCTCGTTCGAGCGCGACCACCGCATCTGGAGCTACGGCCCGCTCGCCCGACCGGCTTCGCGCCCGATCCCCATGCGCCGGCCCGACGCGGCGTTCGAGGGGAACGCCGGCATGGAGGGCCTGGCGAGCACGCCGGGCGGCGGCTGGCGCGTGGCGGGCGAAGGCGGCGGCGTCTGGGACTGCGATCCAAGCGCCTGCCGGACCGTGCAGGCGCCCCCGGCCACACCCCTGCCCGACAGCGCGTTTCGCATCACCGCCCTCGACCGCGATCCTTCAGGCGACGGCTGGTTCGTGGTGCAGCGGCTCTACCGCGCGCCCATCGACATGCGCGCCCAGGTGCGGCGGATGGCGCCCGACGGCGGCCTCGGCCCGGTGCTGATCTCGCTGAAGCTTCCCGGCACGACCGACAATTTCGAAGGCGTCTCGGCCGAGCGGCTGAACGGCCGGACGCGCCTCTACATTCTTTCGGACGACAACTTCAATCCGGCCCAGCGCACCTTGCTCTTGGGCTTCGACGTGGACTGAGCCTGCTCGCGCGCGCGCTCCAGCGTCACCCCGTCGTCAGAGACGGGCGCCCCGACCAGCGCCTTGACGAAATCATCGCGCCAGACCGCCACGTCGGTCTTGCGCACCACGTCCATCAGCGCGCTCCACTTCCGGATGCGTTCCGACAGCGGCATGGTCAGGGCCTTCTTGATCGCCTCCGACAGCTCCTCGCGGCTGTAGGGATTGACCAGCAGCGCCTCGCCCATCTGCTCGGCCGCACCGGCGAACCGCGACAGGATCAGCACGCCGGGATCATCCGGATTCTGCGCCGCCACGAACTCCTTGGCGACCAGGTTCATGCCGTCGCGCAAGGGCGTCACCAGCCCGACCCGCGCGGCGCGGTAGATGCCCGCCAGCTGGTCCCGACGATAGGTGCGGTTCAGATAGCGGATCGGCGCCCAGTCCATGTCGGCGAAGGCGCCGTTGATGCGCCCGGCCAGCGCGTCCAGCCGCGCGCGAATGTCCTGATAGCTGTCGACGTCGTCACGCGAGATCGGCGTGACCTGCAGCAGGAACACCTCGCCGCGCTGGTCCGGGTTGTCCTGCAGGAACTGCTCATAGCCCAGCAGCCGCTCCTCCAGCCCCTTGGAGTAGTCCAGCCGGTCCACACCCACGATCATGGAGCGGAACAGGGCCGAGGCCGCCATCCGGTCATAGGTGCGCGTGCCCAGCGTCGAGTTCCTGGCGGCCATGAAGCCGTCCACGTCGATGCCGATCGGGAACACGCCCGTCTGCACATGACGGCCGAAGCAGTCCAGCCCGCCGCGTCCGTCCACCTCGCCTTGCGCCTCCGTCACCACATAGTCGGTGAACAGGTCCATCCACTCGCGCGTGTGAAAGCCGATCAGGTCGAAGTCGAACATCGACTCCACCAGCCGCCGATGGTGCGGCAGGGTGACCAACAGCTGCCGCGTCGGCCACGGCGTGTGCAGGAAGAAGCCGATGCGGTTGGTGATGCCCAGCCGGCGCAGGTCCCGCGCCATGGGGATCATGTGATAGTCGTGGATCCAGATGACGTCGTCCGGCTGGATGGCGGGCGCCAGCACCTCGGCGAAGCGGCGGTTCACCCGCTCGTAGCCCTCGCCATAGGACCGCTCGTACTGGGTCAGGTCGACCCGGTGGTGGAACAGCGGCCATAGCGTCTTGTTGGCGTAGCCGTTGTAGTATTCGTCGACATCCTGCGGCTCCAGGTCGACCAGGCCGACGGTGACGCCGGCCCGGTCTTCGACCTTCATCTCGCCGGTCCAGTGCTCGATCGTCTCGCCGGACCAGCCGAACCACAGGCCGTCGTATTTTCGCAGCGCCGCCGACAGGGCCATCGCCAGCCCGCCCGCCGACCCGGCGGCCGGATCGGCGGGGGCGGACACGCGGTTGGATACGACGATCAGGCGGCTCATGACTTCACTTCAGGCGGCGCTCCAGCCCCGGAGCGGACGATCAACGCACGTCCGTCCAGGAACGGCTCAGCAGCACGGCGCAATTGATGATCCCCACAAGCGAATAGGTCTGCGGATAGTTGCCCCAAAGTTCGCCGTCCTCGACCGAAATATCCTCGCTGAGCAGACCGGCCGAGGTCCGGCGGGCCAGCATCTCATCGAAGATCTGGCGCGCCTCGTCGATGCGTCCGTTCTGCGCCAGCGCCTCGATGAACCAGAAGGTGCAGAAGTTGAACGCCGTTTCCGGCTCGCCGAAATCGTCCGGCTCGACATAGCGGAACAGGAACGCGCCCTTTTTCAGGTCGCGTTCGATCGCGTCGAACGTCGCCACCTGCCGCGGATCATGGGCGTCCAGGAAGCCCAGGTCAGTCATCTGCAGCAGGGATGCATCCAGCTCGCGATTGCCGAAGCTGGCGGCGAAACGGCCCTCGTCGGGCAAAAAGGCCTCCCGCTCGATCCGTTCACGGATGATCGCCGCCCGCTCGTTCCAGAACTCGGGCCGATCCGCCAGCCCCAGGTGGTCCGCGGCCTTGGCCAGCCGGTCGCAGGCCGCCCAGCACATCACCGACGAATAGGTGTGCACCCGCGCGATGGTGCGGAACTCCCACAGCCCCGCATCGGTCTGGTCGTGCATGGCGAAGGCGCGGTCGCCGACCTTTTCCAGCGCGTGGAAGTCGTCGACGGTGCCCGGCCGCAGCAGGCGCTGGTCGTAGAAGGCCTGCACCAGCGGCAGCACGATCTGTCCGTACACGTCATGTTGCAGGTGCTCGTGCGCCTGGTTGCCGATGCGCACCGGCTTCATGCCGCGATAGCCTTCGACCGTCTCGACGATGCTTTCACCGATGCCGGGCTCCAGACCGACGCCGTAGACCGGCTGGACGTGGCCGCCGGCCGAGTCGTCCACCAGGTTGCGCAGATAGACGAGATAGCCTTCCAGGATGTCCACCGCGCCCAGCCGGTTCAGCGCACGCACCGTGTAATAGGCGTCGCGAATCCAGCAGTAGCGATAGTCCCAGTTGCGCCCGCTGTTCTGGAACTCCGGCACCGAGGTGGTCATGGCCGCGACGATGGCGCCCGTCTCCTCATAGGCGCACAGCTTCAGCGTGATGGCCGCGCGGATCACCGCTTCCTGGTAATCCAGCGGCAGATAGAGCTTGCGCACCCACTCCTGCCAATAGGCCACGGTGCGGTCTAGCGCCGACTGCACGCCGGGTCCGACGTCCTGGTCGTAGCCCTCGTCCGGTCCGAAGAAGAAGGTCAGTTCGCGCTCGAGCCGGAAGGTGCGCTCGTTCAGCACGTGCGACACCGGACAGTCGGTGGTCAGCCGGAACGTCACCTCGGGGCAGCGATAGCGGATGTGGTTGGAGCCGGAGGTGTGCTCGGCCTCGCGCGCCCCCCAGTCGGCGCTGGGCTTCAGCCGGATGGCCACGCGCGGCGTGCCCTTCAGCGGCCGCACGATGCGCCCGAACGCCAAGGGCCGATAGGTGCGCGAATGTTTGGGATGGCGCGGGGCGAAGTCGATGATCTCGACCTGGGCGCCGTCCTTGTCGGTCAGCACCGTGCGCAGCACCGGCGTGTTGCGGACATAGGCCTGCTCGACGCTTTCCAGCCCCTCCAGATCGACGGCCCAGAAGCCATGCTCCGGGTCCGAGCCGTTCATCAGGGCCGAGAACACCGGATCGCCGTCCACGCGCGGCGCGCAGGCCCAGACATACCGGCCCTGCCGGTCGATCAGCGCGCTGATCGAGCAGTTGCCGATGGGAAAGAGGTCGAGGTTGGGGGTCATGCTCACGCCTTGGTCACCGCTTCCAGCCAGTCCAGAACCGCATCAACGCCCGACAATCCATATCGAGCCGCCGTTTCCCTGACGGGCCCCACCAGGACGCCGAAGCCGCCGAGCGCCTCGGCCGCGCGGAAGCCGTGCTCGTCCGTCAGGTCGTCGCCCAGCATGATCGGCACGGCCCCGTTGAACGGCGCCTCGGCCATGAAGGCCTGCACCGCCGTGCCCTTGGTTGCGCCCGGCGTCTTCAACTCCAGCACCATGTGTCCGGGCTGGAGCGACAGGCCGGTGTCCGCCTCCAGCTGTTGCGCCAGCCGCGCCGCCTCGCCTTCGGCGTCGGGCGCCAGGCGATAGTGCAGGCCGGCGGAGACCCCCTTGTCCTCGACGATCACGCCCGGCCGATCCGCGGCGAAGGCCTTGAAGGCGCGCAGCGCCTCGACCACGCCCTCGTCGGCCGGCGGGCGCACCACCGAGCCGTCGCGCCGGCGCCGCTCCAGCCCGTGCACGCCGGACGCCGTCGGCATGGCGCGGTCCGCGATGCGGTCGATCTCGGCGATGGTCCGGCCGCTGACGATGGCCACCCGTCCCTCCAGCCGCTGGTCCAGCGCGCGCAGCACCGCAGTCCGGCGCGAGGTCGGGACCACCGCGTCGGGCGTCGGGGCCATCGGCGCCAGCACGCCGTCCAGATCCAGGAACAGGGCCACGCCTTCGGCGCGAATGGGCGGCGGCGGCAACAGGAGGTCGACTCCGGCGAAAGAGGGCATCGGCAACTCGGGTGTGCGACGGGGGGAGGACGCCCGCCTTCTAACACCCAAATACGGTAAAGGTTGACGGCGAAACGACTTGGGCGTTCAGAAAGCGCCCCACATTCGCCGCCGAGCCTGTGGAAGGGGCTCTTCATGCTGTCGAACATCGTTCCGTCCTCTCCCGACCAGATCGCCTCCATGAGCGAGCGCGCCCGCGAGGTCGTGCGGCTGAACATCGAGGCGCTGGAGGCGCTGGAGCGCTCGATCGACGTGTCGCTGGCCCGCGCGTGCGACATCATCATGGGCCGTCCGGGCTATGTGGTGGTGACCGGCATGGGCAAGTCGGGCCACATCGGCAACAAGATCGCCGCGACCCTCGCCTCCACCGGCACCAGCGCCTTTTTCGTGCATCCGGGCGAGATGAGCCACGGCGACCTGGGCATGCTGCGGCCGGACGTGACGCTGTTGGCCATCTCCAACTCGGGCGAGAGCCGCGAGTTGCGCGATCCGCTGCTGTACTGCCAGCGCAACAGCATTCCGGTGATCGGCCTGACCCAGCGCGCTTCCAGCTTCCTCGGCCGTCACTCGGCCGTATGCTTGACCATGCCCAGCGTCGCGGAGGCCTGTCCCAACGGCCTGGCCCCCACCACCTCCACCCTGATGACCCTGGCGCTGGGCGACGCCCTGGCCATGGTGCTGATGGACCGGCGCGGCTTCACAGCCATGGACTTCGGCCTGCACCACCCGGGCGGGTCTCTGGGGATGAGCCTGCAAAGCGTGCGCGAATGGATGGGCGACAACGCCGCCGCCCCCGCCGCCGTTTCGCCCGAAGCCGGCTTCAGCGAGGTGGTCTCGGCCGTGACCGAGGGCCGCAAGGGCGCCGTCGCCGTGGTCGAGGCCGACGGTCGGCTCGCGGGCATCGTCACCGACGGCGACATCCGCCGGGCGTTCCAGCGCGACATCTCAGGCCTCTCCGCTCGCGACATCATGAGCACCCACCCGATCACCGTCACGCCCGAGGCGCGGATGAGCGACGTGGTCGACCTGCTCACCGCCAACAAGATCGCCAACCTGTTCGTGGTCGAGGACGAGCGCCCCGTCGCCATCGTCCACATCGCCGAACTGATGCAGGCCGGCTACGTCTCCTGACATGACCACCCGCGTCCTGTTCGACGTCAGCCGGCTGATGAGCCGGATCGATCGCGGCTCGCCCACCGGCGTGGACCGCGTCTGCCTGGCCTATGCCGAACGGCTGTCTGATCATCCGGGCGTTGAGATGATCCCCGTGCGCGGCCGCAAGGACCGATTGGTCGGGGTCGATCCCGCCTGGTTCGAGCGCAAGATGCGGATCTTGCGCGCGCGCTGGAGCGGCGGCGAGGCGGACCGGCCCGAAACCGAGCACCAGCGCCGCCTGTTTGAGGCCCTGCTGTCGCCGTCCCGCCCCGCCGCCTCCGTCATCGGCGACCCGCCGCCGCCCGAGCCCTTCACCCCGCGCAAGGCCGCGCCCTGGCGGGTGTGGCGTCAGTATTTTCGCTCGGAGGCGGCCCGCGCTCCGGCGCCTTCGGGCGACCTCTACATCAGCGTCGGCCACACCGGCCTGCACACCCCGGCCATCCTCCAAGATCTGGAGGCGCGCGGGATCGACCGCGTGGTCCTGATCCACGACCTGATCCCCGTCACCCATCCAGAGTTCTGCCGCCCCGGCGACGGCGACAAGCACAAGGCCCGCTTGCGCAATGTCCTGCGCCACGCCAGCCGTGTGATCGTCAACTCGGCCTACACCGGCCATGAGCTGCAGGCCTTTGCGCGGGCGGAGGGCCTGCCGTGCCCGCCGGTCCATGTCGCCCACTTGGGGCTCGAGCCGGACTTCCTTCAGACCCGCGACCCGCGTCCGGCCCCGCCCTTCTTTGTGCATGTCGGCACCATCGAGGCGCGCAAGAACCTGGCCTTTCTGCTGACCCTCTGGCGCAGGCTGGAGGAACGCAACGGCGGCGCCTGCCCACGCCTGGTGCTGGTCGGGCGCTACGGCTGGGAGAACGAGGCGGTGCTGGACCACCTTCAGCGCTCGCCCAATCTTCAGGGCCTGGTGCACCAGGCCGAGAACCTGCCGGACGCCGCCCTGGCGACGCTGATGCGCGACGCCCGTGCGGTTCTGGCGCCGTCGTCGGTAGAGGGCTTCGATCTGCCGGCGGTGGAGGCCTCGGCCATGCGCTGCCCGCTGATCGCCTCGGACATTCCGGCGCACCGCGAGCTGATCGGGCACGCGCGGCTGGTCGATCCGCTGGACGGCCCCGGCTGGATCGAGGCGATCGAGGCGCTGGCCGGCGCGCCCGCCGGATCTGGACCCGCCTATGACGCCCCGACATGGAAAAGCCATTTCGCGGTTGTGGAGCAGGCGCTTGACCTGCCCCCGGTCGGGGTCGCCTGACGCTTGCCTATGGCCGTCGTCCGCTAAGCCCGGTATGGACACAAGCAGCACGGAAATCAGAGACTTCATGCACACGCGCGCGCTTCTTCCCCGCCTTCCGCTTCGGGTCTCGGCCCTGGCCCTGACCGCGGTCCTCGCCGGCTGCTCCACCCTGCCCCGCGACGGGCCGTCGGGCGCCTCCGTCAACGCAGGCGCGACCACCCCCGAGGCGTTGGGCAGCTACGCCCTGGTGCCGCTGACCTATGAGGTGACCGAGCGGATCAAGGCGGTGCCGCCGCAGTTCTTCGGCACCTTGGCGCTCGCCTCCAGCGACCAGCCCGCCGACGTGATCGGCGAGGGCGACACCCTGGCGATCTCGATCTTTGACCCGTCGGGCTCGCTGTTCGGCGGTTCGCTGGGCGCCTCCAGCGCCAACCGCGCCGCCACGCTTCAGGGCGGCAGCCAGAACTTCAACGGCGTGGTGGTGGATCGCGCCGGCAACGTCGCCGTACCGTTCGGCGGACAGGTTCGCGTCCAAGGCCTGACCTCGACCCAGGCCGCCGCCGCCATCCGTCGCTCGCTGGTGGGCAAGGTCGCCAATCCGCAGGTGCTGGTCTCGGTCGCCGGCAACGTCTCCAACACCGTCAACGTGCTGGGCGACGTGCGCCAGCCGGGCCGCGCGCCGCTGGGCGTCAACA
Organism: Pseudomonadota bacterium; assembly: GCA_023456105.1. GTDB lineage: Bacteria > Pseudomonadota > Alphaproteobacteria > Caulobacterales > Caulobacteraceae > Brevundimonas. The sequence goes on from JAEYAO010000068.1 coordinate 14,410, forward strand.
GCGACCGCATCCTGGACGTCATCGCCGCGGCCGGCGGCTCGGCCCGCACCAACGACGACCTGATCATCAGCATCCAGCGGAATGGCGAGACCTTCACCGCGCCGCTCACCGCCGTCACCACCCAGTTCGTCGAGAACGTGCGGCTGCAGCGCGGCGACGTGGTCAACGTCCAGTACAAGCCGCGCCGCATCTCGACGTTCGGGGCGCTGAACGCGGTGACCCAGATCGACATGCCCGCCGGCCCCATGACCCTGACGGGCGCCATGTCGCGCGTCGGCGGCCTGAACACCAACACCGCCAATCCGCGCCGTGTGCTGGTGTTCCGCTTCGAGCGGCCCGAGGTCGCCCAGGCTTTGGGCATCAGCCAGCCGGCCATGCCGCGCGGCGTGCCTGTGGTCTATGAGCTCGACTTCAACGACGCCGCCAACGTCTTCGCCGCCACCAACATGGAGATCATGCCCGAGGACGTGATCTATGTGCCGCTGGCCGGCGCGGCCGAGATGCGCAAATTCTTCGAAGTCGTGCAGAGCCTGACGCGCGTCGTCTACGACGTCTCGGTCACCAGCACGCTGAACAACGACTGATCCGACGATGGCGGGCCGCTGGCGCGCCTGGCTGCCCGCTCGCCGCAACGCGCCGCCCGCACCGGCTGAGCCGGATCCGTTCACGCCGCCGGCCGACTTCGAGCCGTCGCCCGAAGACGACGCTCTTTCGCGGCTGCTTGGCGAAATCCAGGCCGGGGCGCTCGCCGTCTATGACCGTCACGGCTTGCCGACCCGGCTCGGCCACTATGTCCGCGACCCGGCCGACGGCGAGTGGCGCTTCATCGCCGAGCGCCTCCCGCCCGCCCGACGCTTCGAGCTGATGCTTGAGCATCCGCCGGAACAGGGCTGGCGCTTCGCCCGGCTGGAGGATCTGGGCGCGCGTCACCGCGACCATCCGGAGGTCGAGGTCGCCTCCGAACTGCTGAACGCCGTGTCTCGCCTTCGCCAGAACCGCGCCTCGGCCAGCGCCGACGATCTGGCCGAGGCCATCCGCCTGGGCCAGGCCTGGCGCGCCCTGACCGCGCCGCGCCCGGAGCCCGAGACCTCCGCCGCCGAGCCCGACGCGGCTCCCGGGGCGTCCGAGCCGACGCGCCCGCCGCTGGCGCTTCGCCCGCCGGACAAGCCCAAGCGCCGCCGCAAGCGCTGACAGCCGTCCCACGCCGCGCTAGAGGACGCGCCTCCTCCCCCGACCTTTCGAGCGCCTTTCTCATGTCCGACGCCCTTCCCCAGCCCCCGTCCGGCCAGCCGGTCGGCCGCGTCATCGCCATGCCGGGCGACACCAATCCCGAAGGCGACATCTTCGGCGGCTGGCTCTTGGCCCAGATGGACCTGGCCGGCGCCACGCCGGCGTTCGAACTGGCCTGCGGTCGTTGCGCCACCGTGGCGCTGGACGGCATGGTGTTCCACCAGCCCGTGTCGGTCGGCGACGAGGTGTCGATCTACGCCGAGGTGGTGGGGACGGGCCGCACCTCCATCCGCGTCCACGTCGAGGCCTGGAAGCGGTCGCGCAACCAGCCTCAGGCCGCCTCCGTGCGCGTGACCGAGGGCGTCTTCTCCTATGTGGCCATCGACGGCGAGCGCAAGCCCCGCCCCCTGCCCGGCAAGGCGTGAAATCTTGACCTCGCGGCGGGGCGGCCCTACGTCCCGACAATGGCCGTCCGTCGCATCCTCACCATCGACAATCCCGCCGATCTGGCGATCCTGAAGCAGGTGTCCCAGCCGGTTCCGGCGGTGGACGACGCCGTCCGCACCCTGATGGACGACATGCTGGAGACCATGTACGCCGCCCCCGGCATCGGCCTGGCCGCCGTGCAGATCGGCGCGCTGGACCGGGTCATCGTCATGGATCTGGGCGACCGCGACGGCGACATTCCCGAAACCGAAGAGGAAGAGGCGGAGAACGCCGAGGCGCGCCGCAACCCGCGCTTCTTCGCCAATCCCGAGATCCTGTGGTCGTCCGACGAACTGTTCGTCTACGAGGAAGGCTGCCTGTCGATCCCGGAGTATTTCGACAAGGTCGAACGCCCGGCCCGCGTGCGCATCCGCTATCTGAACCGCGACGGAGAACAGGTCGAGGAAGAGGCGTCGGGCCTCTACGCCGTCTGCATCCAGCACGAGATGGACCACCTGAACGGCGTGCTGTTCATCGACCACCTGTCGCGGCTGAAGCGCGAGCGCGCCGTGACCAAGGTCAAGAAGGCCGCCCGCGAAAGGATCGCCGCCTGATGCGTCTGCCCTCCGACGAACTCGCCAAGGACCTTCCGCGCACCGCCGCTCGCATTTCGCGCCGCGGCCGTTCGCTGGTGATCGACACCACCGGCCGTCGCCGTTTGACCCGCAGCCAGAAGGCCGGCGTCGCGGGCGTGGCGACCCTGGCGGGCGTGGCCTTGCTGGGCGTGGTGGCGGGGCTGCTGCTCGATCGTCTGCTGGATTTCGACGATGCTTTGGACGCCGGCGGCGAATGGGACGAGGGCGGCGGCGTCTTCACCCGCTGGCAGTAACCTTTCCCGTCCTCTAAAGGCGTGCCCATGCGCCTCGCCTTTATGGGAACCCCCGACTTCGCCGTGCCGTCGCTGGCCGAGCTGATCGCCTCTGGCCATGAGGTCGTGGCCGTCTATTCGCAGCCGCCCAGGCCGAAGGGGCGCGGCCAGAAGCTGACGCCCTCGCCCGTCCACGCCTTCGCCGAGACCATGGGCCTGCCGGTCTTCACCCCCGCCTCCATGAAGGCCGCCGAGGCCATTGAGGTGTTCGAAAGCCTGGATCTCGACGCCGCCTGCGTGGTCGCCTACGGCCAGATCCTGAGGCCCGCCGTGCTGGAGGCGCCGCGCCTCGGCTGCTTCAATCTGCACGGCTCATTGCTGCCGCGCTGGCGTGGCGCGGCGCCCATCCAGCGCGCCATCATGGCCGGCGACCGACAGACCGGCGTCCAGATCATGCGCATGAGCGAAGGCTTGGACGAAGGCCCCATCCTGCTGAGCGAGGTCATGGACATCCGCCCCGACGACACCGCCGCCAGCCTGTCCGAGCGCATGGCCCACACCGGCGCCGCCCTGTGGCCGCGCGCGCTGGCCGCCATCGAACGCGGGGGCGCGACCCCGACCGAACAGGCGGGCGAGCCGACCTACGCGCGCAAGATCACCCCGGCCGAGGCCCGCATCGACTGGAGCCGCCCCGCCGCCGAGATCGACGCCCGCATCCGCGGCCTGTCGCCCTTTCCCGGCGCCTGGTTCGAGGCGCCGTCCGCCGAAGGCCCGGTGCGCATCAAGGCCCTGCTGTCGAGCACAGCCGACGGATCGGCCGCGCCGGGAACCCTGCTGGACGACCGCCTGACGGTCGCCTGCGGCTCGGGCGCCGTGCGCCTCCTGCGGGTCCAGCGCGAGGGCCGCGCCGCCCAGTCCGCCGAGGACCTTCTGCGCGGCTTTTCTCTGCCCGCCGGCGCCGTGCTCGGCTGATGTCGCGCTATCGGCTGACGGTCGAGTACGACGGCACGGCCTACAACGGCTTTCAGGCCCAGGCCGACCAACCCACGGTGCAGGGCGCCCTGGAGACCGCGATCCACGCCTTTTCGGGCGAGCGCATCCGCATCGCCGCCGCCGGCCGCACCGACGCGGGCGTGCACGCCACGGGCCAAGTGATCCACGCCGACCTCCAGCGCGAGTGGCCCGCCGCCACCGTCATGAACGCCATGAACGCTCATCTGGTGCACGAGGGCGTCTGCGTGCTCGACTGCGCGCCTGCGCCCGATTTCGAGTGGCACGCGCGCTTCTCCGCGACCGGCCGCGCCTATCGCTACCGCATCGCGAACCGTCAGGCCCAGCCTGTGCTGGAGCGCCACCGCGTCTGGCACGTGCGCAAACCGCTGGACGCGAACACCATGAACTCGGCGGCGCAGGCGCTGGTGGGCCAGCACGACTTCACCACCTTCCGCGACGTGGGCTGTCAGTCCAAGTCGCCGGTCAAGACGCTGGACGTCGCCCGCGTCGAACGCCATGGCGACGAGGTCCACCTGGTGTTCGAGGCTCGCAGTTTCCTGCACCGCCAGGTCCGCTCCATGGCCGGCACCCTGGTCGAGGTGGGCCTCGGCCGCTGGACAGCGGAGGACGTGCAGGCGGCGCTGGACGCCCGCGACCGCAGCGCCTGCGGGCCGGTCGCGCCGTCCGCCGGCCTTTATCTGACCGGGGTCAAGTACGCGTGAAGTGCAGCACCGTCACCTTCGGGCTTGACCCGAGGGCCGGATAATCCGCCGCATTGCGCTGGCCGTCCTCGCACCTGCGCCTTCGCCCCCGATCCTCGGGTCAAGCCCGAGGATGACGGGCAAGGCGGTCACACCTTCGAGAACACCACCGTCCCGTTGGTCCCGCCAAAGCCGAAGCTGTTGGACATCACCGTGGTCAGTTCGCCGTCGTGGCGCTCGCGCAGGATCGGCATGCCCTCGAACGCCGGATCGAGGTTTTCGATATGCGCGCTCTCGGCGGCGAATCCGTTGTGCAGCATCAAGAGCGAATAGATCGCCTCCTGCGCGCCCGCCGCGCCCAGGCTGTGGCCGGTCAGCGACTTGGTGGAGGAGATCATCGGCATGTCGTCGCCGAACACCGCCCGCACCGCCTCCATCTCCTTGAGGTCGCCGACGGGCGTGGAGGTGCCGTGCGGGTTCAGATAGTCGATCCGCCGGCCGCCCGCCTGTTCCATGGCGATCTTCATGCAGCGCTGGGCGCCTTCGCCCGACGGCGCCACCATGTCGTAGCCGTCCGAGTTCGCCGCATATCCCACGACCTCGCCATAGATGGTCGCGCCGCGCGCCTTGGCCCGCTCGTACTCCTCCAGCACCACGATGCCCGCGCCGCCCGCGATGACAAAGCCGTCCCTCGCCGCGTCATAGGCGCGCGAGGCGACCGACGGCGTGGCGTTGAAGTCGGACGACATGGCGCCCATGGCGTCGAACATGTTGGACATCGACCAGTCGATGTCCTCGCAGCCGCCGGCGAAGACCACGTCCTGCTTGCCCCACTGGATCTGCTCGGCGCCCGCGCCGATGCAGTGGGCCGAGGTCGCGCAGGCCGAGCTGATCGAATAGTTGATCCCCCGCATGCCGAACCAGGTGGCCAGCACCGCCGATGGACCCGACGCCATGGCCTTGGGCACCGCGAACGGCCCGATGCGCTTGGGCGAGCCCTTCTCGACCGTGGTCTGGGCCGCCTGCAGGATCACCTGGGTCGAGGGGCCGCCCTCGCCGACGATCAGGCCGATGCGGTCGTCCTTGATCTCCTCGGCCGTCATGCCCGACGACTTCAGCGCCTCTTCAAAGGCGATGTGGCCCCAGGCCGTGCCGTTGGCGAGAAAGCGCGAGGCGCGGCGATCCACCAGCGGCGCCCAGTCTTCGGCCGTGGCGCCCAGCGCGGGCGGCGCCCACACCTGACTACGGAAGCCGTGGGTGATGTGATCGGGAGCGGCGACCACGCCCGAGCGGGCGTTGCGCAGCGACTGCGTGACCTCATCGACCCCTGTGCCGATGGAGGAGACGATGCCCAGGCCGGTGACGACGACGCGACGCATGGTGTGTCCTTCTTGTGCTGTAGGCTCTGTTACCAAAGCCGGCCGCGGATCCTTCCACGATCCATATGGGGGCGTCAGCCGCCCGCCGCTTCATCCTTTGCGCCGAACAGGCCGACGCGCATGTCGTTGCAGGTGTAGATGACCTCGCCATCGGCCTCCAGCACGCCGTCGGCGATGCCCATCACCAGCTTGCGGTTGATGACCCGCTTCAGGTCGATCTTGTAGACGACCTTCTTGATGTCTGGCGTGACCTGGCCGGTGAACTTGACGTCACCGACGCCCAGGGCCCGCCCGCGCCCCGGCCCGCCGATCCAGCCTAGGTAGAAGCCGACCAGCTGCCACATGGCGTCCAGCCCCAGGCACCCCGGCATCACCGGATCGCCGATGAAGTGGCACTGGAAGAACCAGAGGTCCGGATGGATGTCGAGCTCGGCCTCGACATAGCCCTTGCCGTGTGCGCCGCCGTCGCCGTTGATGGTGGTGATCCGGTCGAACATCAGCATCGGCGGGGCCGGCAGCTGGGCGTTGCCGGGACCGAACAGCTCGCCGCGTCCCGAGGCGAGCAGCGCCTCCTTGTCGAAGGACGAGGGGTATTGGGACTGGCTCAAGGCGTTTCCGTTTCTAAACTGTTGTTGCAGCGGGTTACACGACCCCGCCGGACGGCTCAACAGCAGGAACGAAGGCCTCGGGTCAGGTGCGTCCCCGTCCGGCGGGCCGCGCGGCGTTGCACAGGGCGCGCTCCTGGGCGCCGAACACCGCCCGCTGGCTGACCCAGCCGCGCGTTTTTCTGGCCCGCACCCGGCACCAGCCCTCCTCGCATTCGTCCAGCGACACGATGGAGCGCGGCTGAAGACGAGCCCGCACGCCCGACGCCTCGGTGCGGCCCGCGTGGATCATCACCTCTTGCGAAGAGGCGTTGAAGACGCTGCGGCGGCCCGACGCCACCGTGCGGTGAATCCACGACACCGACCCTTGCGCGTCGCACACCTTTCGCCACTCGCGCGTCTCGGCGATCACCTGAACCGGCAGGCCGGCGGCGCGGTATTCCCACAGGATCGGATAATCCAGCCCCGGCCCCTGCCGCGCCCGCACGTGCGAGGACTTCAGCGACACCCAGCGCGGCACCTCCAGCCCCGTCGGCGTCGGCCGCCCGTCCGGCATGGTGTTCCCCGCCGCCGCCATCAGCCCCGCGCCGACGGCCGCCGCGGCGACCACCGCCCTTCTGATCCTGTTGCACATCGTTCTGGACACCGAACCCCTGCCAGCAGCGCCGGGTTTGTTGCGAAGGCCTGAGGGCCGCGAGTGTCGCCCGAGGAGCTTAAGAGCGGATTAACCAAGCCGGGCGGCGGGGGTCCGATCTAAACGCGGTCTTAAGTCGCCCTGTGAAAGGTGGGCGCCTCAGGGGCGCGAAAGGGGGGCGAGCGGGCGTGGACAGGATGCCGGACAAGCCCTTCGACCTCTGGGACGGCCTGGCGTTCGCCGCGTCGGTGCTGATCGTGCTGCTTTACGGGCAGATCTGGTTTGCGCCCCTGACCGGCTACGGCGAGGCCTCGGCCGACCAGCTGAAGGCCGTCTTCTATCCCGCCTATCTGCTGGCGATCGGCCTGGTGCTGCTGCGGCCACAGGAGACGTTGCGCATCCTGAAGCGCTCGCCTTGGCTGGTCGCCCTGATCCTGCTGGTGATCGCCTCCAATGTCTGGTCCATCGCGCCGGACAAGACCCTGCGCCGCACCCTTGCGCTGGTGTGCACCTCGCTGGCCGGGATCGCCCTGGCCGCTCGCTGGAGTTGGCCCCGCTTTCTGGAGGTGCTGGCGACGGCCTTTGCGGTGATGTGCGTGCTGTCGCTGATGCTGGCGGTGCTGAAGCCGGACTGGGGCCGGATGACCGAGCTGTTCCCCGGCGCCTGGCGCGGCGTGTGGGTCGAGAAGAACTCGCTGGGCAGCGTCATGGCCCTGGCCGCGGTGACGCAGATCGCCGCCGCCGTCGTGACCCCCAGGCGCGCCATGGTCTGGAGCGGCGGGGCCGCCCTGTCGGTGTTCCTGGTGCTGATGTCGACCTCCAAGACCTCGCTGGTGGTGCTGCTGCTGGCGCTGGCCGCCCTCAGCTTCATGGCAGTGTTCAAGGGCGGGCCGCTGCGGGCGGTGGTCGGGGGCTGGGTCGCGGTGGTGGGCGTCGCGGGCGCGGCGGTGGTGCTGACCCTGGCCTGGCGGATCGCCTTTGACCTGCTCGGCAAGGACGCCACCCTGACCGGCCGCACAAAGGTCTGGAGCGGCATTCTCAACCAGATGCCGTCGCACTATTCGACGGGCTTCGGCTACGGCGCGGTGTGGGACGACAAATCCAGCTTCGGTCCCGCCATGCACGTCGCGCGCGAAGCCCTGTTCCTGCCCGCCCATGCCCACAACGGCTGGCTGGAGGTGCTGCTGGCGCTGGGCGTGCCCGGCGTCGTGCTGATGGCCCTGTGGCTGGCCGAGACGTGGCTGCGGTCGATCTGGTCGGCGTTCACTTCGCCGGCCGGATGGTTCGCCCTGCCCTTCACCCTCATCTACAGCGTCAACATGTTGACCGAGAGCGTGACGCTGAACTGGCACGATCTCTGGTGGGTGATGTTCGTGGCGGTCGCCAGCCGGCTGGTGCTGGGGGTCGATCCGGATCCCGCCTACCGCCCGTCTCCCCGTCGCGCGGCGGGGCGTCGCCGCCTCGGAGTCCGCCCCGCGCCGGCCTGAGCCTGAGCCTGGGCCTGCGTCAGCCGCCGCACACCGGGCACGTGGGGTCCGACGCCACCCTGACCGTCCGCGCCTCGCCCGCCAGCCCGTCGTACAGCATCAGCCGCCCCGTCAGCGGCTCGCCGGCGCCCGTGATGATCTTGACCGCCTCCAGCGCCGCCATTGTCCCGATCACCCCGGCCAGCGCGCCGACCACGCCGACGCGGGCGCAGGTCTCGGCGTCCGGCGGAGTCTCCGGCACCAGGCACTGGTAGCAGGGCCGTCCCGCGAACACCCCGACCTGCCCGCTCCAGCGGCCCAGCGCCCCCGACACCAGCGGCTTGCCCGCCTCGACACAGGCGCGGTTCACCAGAAGACGGGTATCGAAGTCGTCCGTGCCGTCCAGCGCCAGGTCGAAGCCGCCGACCACCTCGGCCGCATTCGCCTGCGTCAGCCGCCGGGGAAAGGTCTCCACCGCCACATGCGGGTTCAGGGCGCGCAGCCGTCCGGCCCCCGCCTCGACCTTGAGCCGACCCTGATCGACGGTGTCGAACAGCACCTGCCGCTGCAGGTTGGACAGGGACACGACGTCCTCGTCGATCAGGCCCAGCACGCCGACACCCGCCGCCGCCAGATACAGGGCCGCAGGGCTTCCGACGCCGCCCGCGCCGACGATCAGCACCCGCGCGCGGGCCAGCCGCTGCTGTCCCGGCCCGCCGACCTCGCGCAGCACCAGATGGCGGGCGTAGCGTTCGACTTCGTCAGGGGAGAAGGGCACCCCTCCTCCTAGCCCGCCCCGAACCTCCAGGCGAGAGGCGCAGAGCCTTAGGGCGCGACGGCCATGGAGCGGCTGGCTTTGCTCAGCAGGCTTTCGACGCGGCGGCCCGCATCGGCGCCGTTCATGGCGTCCGTCGCCTGGTCCAGGAACGCGGCGACTTCCGGCGTCGGATCGACCCGCGCCATGCCCCAGTCGGGAAACAGCCGGGCCTCGATCGGCTCGTCGCTGAGGATGCGGATGCCGGCGTGGCGGGTGTCTCGTCCAGCCGCTTCATCAGGCGGTCCAGATCGGCGCGCGTGCCCTCGATCACCTGCAGGAACCGGCCTTCGCAGCGCATCAGCACGCCCGTCAGGTGATCGCGCCGGTTGTTGCGGTCGGACGCGCCGACGATGTCGATCAGCGGCATCAGGCCGTCGGCGGCCGCGCCCACGGCGTCGCTGACATAGACGATGCGAGACAAGGGCATGGGCGGTGTCGTCCTTGAAGGTGTGAAAAACACCTTGGCGGATCAGGACTGAATAAAAGCCTCCGACCGGCTGCGGCGGCCGGTCGCGGAGGCAAGGGGACGGCTTGATGGGCGAGGCCTTCGTCGCCATCTGGCGGACATGAACACCGCCTCCGACACCGCCTCGCCCGGCTGGCACGGCACCACCATCCTGGCGGTACGCAAGAACGGCCGCACCGTGATCGCCGGCGACGGCCAGGTCTCCATGGGGCCGACCATCGTAAAGGGCGCCGCGCGCAAGGTGCGCACCCTCGCGAACGGCCGCGTGCTGGCGGGCTTCGCCGGGGCCACGGCCGACGCCTTCACCCTGATCGAGCGGCTGGAGGCCAAGCTGGAGCAGTATCCGGACCAGCTGGCGCGCGCCTGCGTCGACCTGGCCAAGGACTGGCGCACCGACCGCTACCTGCGCCGGCTGGAGGCCATGCTGCTGGTGGCGGACGCCCATTCGATCTTCACCGTGACCGGCGTCGGCGACGTGCTGGAGCCGGAACACGGCGTCGCGGCCGTCGGCTCGGGCGGCAACTTCGCCCTGTCCGCCGCCCGCGCCCTGATCGAGGAAACCGATCTGGACGCCGAGGCCATCGCGCGCAAGGCCATGAAGATCGCCGCCGAGGTCTGCGTCTACACCAACGGCAATCTGACGGTGGAGACGCTGAGCGCCTGACCGGGCGCTGAACCGAAGGCCAGCGTGGCCGTTTGACCGGGCGTCGCCGACCCTGCGATGGATGGAGCCCGCACATGCGCGCCTGCACGCCCCTTCTTGTCTCGTCGATCCTGCTCGCGACCTCTCTCGCGGCTTGCGGAGACCGACACCGGGAGACGGAGCCTTCGGCGCCCGCGCCCGGGACGCCCCCCATCCCGGCCGAGAACGTCGCCGCCTCGGACGCCTCCGCCACGCCGCCGTCGGCGGGACAGGCCGCGCCCGATCAGGGTCTTCAGGGCGGAAGCGCCGACTGGCGCACCGTCGCGCGCGCCACCGACGCCAGCCTGCTGGGGCGGCTGGACCAGGCCTGGCGCCTCGGCCGCGCCGAGGCCGAGGACTCGGGCTTCGCCGCCCAGGTCGAGGCGCTGGGTCCCTTGGTCGATCCGAACGCCGCCAGGGCCGGCCAGCTTCAGCCGCCCCCGGGCGCCTATCGCTGCCGCACGATCAAGCTGGGCCGCAAGGTCGAGGGCCAGGGGCTGGCCTATGT
>JAEYAO010000109.1 GCA_023456105.1 Pseudomonadota bacterium
GGCGCGGCCAGCGCGCTGCCGGCCGGCGCGGCCGCCGCCTCGAAGCCGCCGCGCGCGGCGCCGTAGCTGGTGTTTGTCTGCGGCTCGTTGGTGTCGCTGATCAGCAGCAGGACGGCGACGACCAAGCCGACCACGACGACGACGGCCGCCGTCCAGACCAGCGGCACCTTGATGGTATCGAACGGGCCGTCGCGAAACGCCACGGTCAGCCTTCCTGTAAGAAGAGTGCGGTGACGGCAGTCCCCTGCCGTTCTTCCCGCCTATCGCAAAATCACGGCGGGAATGGAACCATTCGCGACATCTCTGCACAAGATTATGCGGCCAAGCTCAAGCTTGGCCGCAAGGTCTTGCGGTTCAGAGCGCCGAGTCGAGCACGCCCTTCATCCAGCGCGGATGCTCCAGCACGCGTCCGCAGCCGATGGCAACGCACGACAGCGGATCCTCGGCCACCGAGACCGGCAGGCCGGTATGGTCGCGGATTTCGACGTCCAGGCCACGCAACAGGGCTCCGCCGCCCGTCAGCATGATGCCCTTGTCGGCGATGTCGGCGGCCAGTTCCGGCGGCGTGGCTTCCAGCGCCACCTTCACCGCCTCGATGATCTGGGTCACCGGCTCAGCCAGGGCTTCCGCCGCCTGGCGCTCGGAGATGCGCACCTCGCGCGGTACGCCCTGCATCAGGTCGCGGCCCTTGACGTCGATGGTCAGGCCTTCGCCGTCCAGCGGGATGCGCGCCGTGCCGATGTCCTTCTTGATCCGCTCGGCCGTGGTCTCGCCGATCAGCAGGTTATGGTTGCGACGCATGTAGGAGATGATGCTGTCGTCCATCTTGTCGCCGCCGACGCGGACCGAGCGCGAATAGACGATGCCGGACAGCGACAGCACGGCCACTTCCGTCGTGCCGCCGCCGATGTCGACGACCATGGAGCCGGTCGGCTCATGGATCGGCAGGCCGGCGCCGATTGCGGCGGCCATCGGCTCGTCGATCAGGCCGACGCGGCGCGCCGAGGCGTTCAGGCAGCTGTCGTTGATCGCGCGCCGCTCCACCGCCGTGGCGCCCGAGGGCACGCAGACGATGATCTTGGGGTTCACGAAGCCCTTGCGATTGTGAACCTTGCGGATGAAGTGCTTGATCATCTCCTCGGCGACTTCGAAGTCGGCGATGACCCCGTCGCGCATCGGGCGGATCGCCTCCATGTGGCCGGGGGTGCGGCCCAGCATCTGCTTGGCCTCGATGCCCACCGCGTGGACCACCTTGCGCCCGCCGACGTTGCGAAGCGCCACCACCGACGGCTCGTTCAGGACGATGCCCTTGCCCTTCATGTAGATCAGGGTGTTGGCCGTACCCAGGTCCATGGCGATGTCGTTGGAGATCACGCCGAACAGGGATGAAATCATGGGATGCGCTTACCGTTTCTCGGGCCTGAGGACGACTTGATTGCAGTCTGCCTGACGACGCCCAGCCGTCCCGCGCATCCCCAGCGCGAGAAGGCTCCTGACAGCTCGCGCCACGCCTACCTGCGGCCCGTTTGCCCGTCCCAAGGTGGGATGGCAAGCCCCTTCGCATCGCTGTGGAGCCGATAAGCGCGGCTGTTCGCGGCCGCCGCGCCAAGGCGCATTCACGATGCCGTCATGAGCCGCGACAGCGGCCAGCCGCAGCCCGTCAGACAGCCTCGATTCCCTCAGCGGTCAGGGCGCGTTGAACCGCCGGGCGGGCCTGCACCTGCTCCAGATGGGCGTTCAGCTTGGGATAACGTGCGGGGTTCAGCAGACCAGCCTGCCGCGCCCAGCGCGTGAACACGTAAAGATAGCCGTCCGCCACCGTATAGGCTTCGCCCATGGCCCACGGCCCCTGCAGCAGACTGTCCTCCACCAGCGCGTACTTGGCCATGGCGGCCTCCACCGCCGCATCCTTCGCCTCGCCTTCCAGCGGCGGCCGGCTGAACAGCGCCCGACCGATCAGCGGGTGCAGCGACGACGCCAGAAAGCCGTTGAACGCCTGCATCCGTCCGAACTCGAAGCTTGAGTCGAGGTTCGCCAGCTTCGCCTCCGGGTGGGTCTCGGCGATGTAGCCCATGATCACCAGGTTCTGGGTCAGCACGCCCTCGTCGGTCCGCAGCGCCGGCGTGACGCCCGCCGGATTGACCGCCAGATACTCCGGCGTCTTCTGCTGGCCCTGCTTCAGGTCGATCTTATCCAGCTCGAACTCGGCGCCCGCCTCCTCCAGCGCGATGTGCGAGGCCAGCGCGCACGCGCCCGGCGAATAGTAGAGTTTCAGCATCATTTTCTCTCCTGCGGGCCGCATCGCGTTGCCGCCCTTGCGGCGCTTGCGTAAACAGACCCGCCTCCCCGGCGCAATCGTTCAATCGACGGGTCCTCGCCATGTCCAGCCTGCAGTCGTCCGCCCTCGCCCGCGTCAAGCCGTCGGCCACCATCGCCGTCAGCGCACGCGCCCGCGAGCTGAAGCGCGAGGGTCGCGACGTGATCGGCCTGGGCGCGGGCGAGCCGGACTTCGACACCCCGGACAACGTCAAGCAGGCGGCCATCGACGCCATCAACCGCGGCGAGACCAAATACACCGACGCCGACGGCATGCCGGAGCTGAAGCAGGCGATCTGCCGCAAGTTCGCGCGAGAGAACGGCCTGACGTACGAGCCCGCGCAGATCCACGTCGCGCCCGGTGGCAAGCCGGTGATCTTCAACGCCCTGGTCGCCACCCTGTCGCCGGGCGACGAAGTGATCGTGCCCGCCCCCTATTGGGTGTCCTATCCCGACATGGTGCTGCTGGCGGGCGGAGAGCCGGTGATCGCGGTCGGCGAGGAGAAGGACGGCTTCAAGCTGCGGCCCGAGACGCTGGAGGCGGCCATCACGCCCCGCACCCGGTGGCTGATCCTGAACTCGCCCTCCAACCCGACCGGCGCCGCCTACAGCCGCACGGAACTGGAGGCGCTGGCCGCCGTGCTGCGTCGGCATCCGCAGGTCTGGGTGCTGACGGACGACATGTACGAGCATCTGGTCTACGGCGACTTCGAATACACCACCATCGCCCAGGTCGCGCCCGATCTCTACGATCGCACCCTGACGGTGAACGGCGTGTCCAAGGCCTACGCCATGACCGGCTGGCGCATCGGCTATGCGGGCGGGCCCAAGCCGCTGATCGACCTGATGCGCAAGGTCGCCAGCCAGACCACCTCCAACCCCTCCTCCATCAGCCAGTGGGCGGCGGTCGAGGCGCTGGACGGGCCGCAGGACTTCATCGCCGAGCGTAAGGATGCGTTTGAGCGTCGGCGCGACCTGGTGGTGTCCATGCTGAACCAGGCCTCGGGGATCACCTGCGCCACACCCGAAGGCGCCTTCTACGTCTATCCGTCGATCGCCGGCCTGATCGGCAAGACCACTGAGAGCGGTGTGGTGATCGACGGCGACTCCACCTTCACCACCGAACTGCTGAACGCGGAGGGCGTAGCCGTGGTGCAGGGCGAGGCCTTCGGCCTGTCGCCCTACTTCCGCATCAGCTACGCGACATCGGAAGCGGTGCTGGAAAAAGCCTGCGGCCGCATCCAGCGCTTCTGCGCCTCACTGCGCTAAGCCGCTTGCTCGTCTACGGAGATCACGCCGACGTCGTCGACGGGCCGGCGGTTCTGAAACGCTTCATCGAAGACGGCGCGGACTTCGGCGGCTTGCAAGGCTTGTCGCTGCGCGCGGCGGTGTTTCAGGTCTTTTTGCGCCTTTCGTCCCTGCTTCAGGGCTGGGCCGACGCCGAAAGCGAGGCGGCCGGCGACATCGACGATGTCTCGGACGCACAGGACCGGCTGATGGAGGTTCTGGTCGATCTTGCGCGCGCCTTTGACAGGGCCTGGGCGCACCCCGACCAACCGGCGCCTGCTGTCGATCTGGAGCGATTGCGCCCGCTAGTCCGCCAGGCCCCGCCCCGCCTGACGCTGAAGCATCCGGAAGGTTTCGCCTACTACGCCCTCTATCCCGAGCTTTACCTGCAGGCTGCGCGGGGCTTGCCGAACGGTTGCGTGGTCATCGGCCTGCGCAGCATCGGCGTAGGGCTCGCGGCGTTGGTGGCGGCCGTGGCGAACGCCCGCGCCTGCGTTTCCGTTCGCCCACGCGGCGAGCCGTTCGCGCGCAGGCTGGACATCAGCCCCGCCCTGCGCGCCCGCATCCTGACCGACCCACAAGCCACCTTCGTCCTTGTCGATGAAGGCCCGGGCCTGTCGGGCTCCTCGCTGGGCGGCGCGGCCGACTGGCTGGAAGACCAGGGTGTTCCGGCCGAGCGGATCGTCTTCATGCCCAGCCACTCGGGCGATCTTGGTCCGCATGCCCAGCCGCATCATCGTGCGCGCTGGATCACGGCCGAGCGCCGGGTCGCCTCGTTCGAGTCGGTCATTCTCGACGCCCCCGGAGCCCCGCTGGCGGCCTGGTTCGAAGACGTGGCAGGCAAGCCGACGCGGCCGTTGAAGGACTTGTCAGGCGGTGCTTGGCGCAGGCTCTCGCCTTGGCCCGATGCGCCCGCCGATCCGTCGCGCGAGGCGCGCAAATACCGGCTGACCACGGAACGGGGCCTGTATCTTCTGAGCTTCGTCGGTCTGGACGCGACCGCCGAAGAGAAGCTGGAGCGAGCGCGCGCCCTCAGCCGCGCCGCCTTCGCACCCGAGCCGCTCGCCCTTCGGCACGGTTTTCTGCTGGAGCCATGGATCGACGGAGGCGCGCCCGACCGGCGACAGATCGTCGAAGCGCTGGGTCCCTATCTCGCCTTTCGCGCAAGCGCCTTTCCCGCCGCGCACCAGGGTGCGAGCCTGAGCGAGCTTGCCGCCATGGCGCGCCAGAACCTCCGCGAAGCCATGGGCCAGGCGGCGCCGGACCTCGGCGCATGGACCGAGCGGCGGCTCGAGCGGCTTCAAGCCGCCAGCCGACCCGTGCACATCGACGGACGTCTCCATCGCTGGGAGTGGCTGCACGGACCGCGCGGCGTGCTGAAGACCGACGCTGTTGATCACTCCCAGTCTCACGACTTGATCGGTCCACAGGACATCGCCTGGGATGTGGCCGGCGCGGTCGTCGAATTCGACCTTTCGGCAGCGGAGCGATCCGCGCTGTTAACGGAAACCCAGGCAGATCCGGACCTGTGCGACTTCATGACAGCCGCCTACCTCGGCTTTCAGGTCGGCTGGTGGTCAATGGCGCAGGACCCCAGCGCCGCGAGCGAAGTCTCCCGCTACGTCCAGGCGGTCCGTCGCTTGTCCTGAAACGACAAAGGCCGCCGAGCCGTTCGCCCGGCGGCCTTGAGTTCGGCTTGCGCGCCCGATCAGGGTCGGCTGGCCATGCCCAGCTTGACCGGTTTGGCGTCCTCGACGAGCGCGCCGCGCTTGACGCCCCACAGCAGGATGATCGGCGCGCCGACGTAGATCGACGAATAGGTGCCGATGACGATGCCGAACATCAGGGCGATCGAGAAGCCGAACAACGCCTCGCCCCCAAACACCGCCAGCGCCGCCAGCACCATGACGGCGGTCACGCCGGTGATGATGGTCCGCGACAGGGTCTCGTTCAGCGACAGGTCGATCACGTCGCGCAGAGGCAGGGTCTTGTACTTGCGCAGGTTCTCGCGAAGGCGGTCGAACACGACCACCGTGTCGTTCATCGAATAGCCGATCACCGTCAGGATGGCGGCCACCATGTTCAGGCTGAACTCCAGTCGCATCACCACGATCAGGCCGAACGTCAGGATCACGTCGTGCAACAGGCCGATGACGGCCCCGAAGCCGAACTGCGGCTCGAACCGGAACCAGATGTAGAGGAACATCAGGCCGATCGCGACACCCAGCGCCAAAAGGCCCGAGGTGAACAGTTCGCCCGAGACCTTGGAGCCCACGACGCTGACGCCGGAATAGGTGACCTGGCCGACAGCGCCGCTGATCGCGCCTTCGACCTGCTGGACCACCTGGGTCTGGTTGCGGCCTTCCGGCACCTGGAAGCGGACAATGGCGGTGGAGCCGTCGTTGGCGTTGCTGTCGCGCCGGGCGATGCCCTGCACCTGCACGTCGCCGAGCTCCAGGGTGTTCACCGCCTCGCGCACGCGGTCCAGTTCGATCACCTGCCCGGCGGGTTTTGCGACCTCCATGGAGGCGCCGCCCCGGAAGTCGATGCCCATGTTCAGGCCGGGATAGAAGCAGCCGATGATGGAGGCGAGGCACAGCACGACCGACAGCACGCCGGCCGCCCGCGCATACTTCACGAAGCGGAAGTTGGTCTTCTGCGGCAGCAGCTTGATAAGGGGCCATCCACGCATCGCCATCACTCCGCGATCGGCAGTTTCTTGGGTTTGGCCGTCTTCAGCCAGTAGGCCAGCAGCACCTGCGCCACCAGCACCGACGAGAACACCGAGGTGAACACGCCGATCGTCAGGGTCCAGGCGAAGCCGCGCACCGGGCCCGCGCCGAACACGAACATGATGGCGGCCGCGACCAGGGTGGTCAGGTTGGCGTCGACGATGGTGCCCATGGCCTTGTTGAAGCCGGCGTCCATCGAGGCGATGACGCTGCGCCCCGCCCGCGCTTCGTCGCGCATCCGCTCATAGATCAGCACGTTGGCGTCCACCGCCACCGCAAAGGTCAGGATCAGACCGGCGATGCCCGGCAGGGTCAGGGTGGCCTGCGTCAGCGACATGGCCGCCACGATCAGGATGCCGTTCAGGATCAGCCCCAGCACCGACACCCCGCCGAACAGGAAGCCGTAGGCCAGGATCATGAACACCACGATGATGGCGAAGCCGATGGCGGTCGACAGGGCGCCGGCGGCGACCGCGTCCGCGCCCAGTTCGGCCGTGACCACGCGACGTTCCTCGACGTTCAGCGGCGCCGGCAAGGCCCCGCCGTTCAGCAGGTTCACCAGCGTCGAGGCCTCCTCGATGGAGAACTGGCCGGTGATCTGGCCGGTGCCGCCGGTGATGGCGCTCTGAATGGTCGGCGCCGATATCACCTTGCCGTCCAGGATGATGGCGAAGGGCCGGCCGATGTTCTGGGCCGTCGCCTCTCCGAAGCGGCGGGCGCCGGTGCCGTCGAAGCGGAAGTCGATGGCGGGCCGGCCGCTCTGGTCGGAGCCCACGCCGGCGCGCGTCAGGTTCTCGCCCGACACCAGGATGCGGCGCTTCACCAGATACGGCGTGCCCTGTTCGTCGGTCAGCAGCTGCGAATCGGGCGGCACGCGCCCGGCGACCGCGTCGTTCACCGAGTTCTCGACATCCACCATCTGGAAGGTCAGCTGCGCGGTCTGGCCGATCACGCGCTCCAGCTGCGAGGGATCGCTCTCGCCCGGCGCCTGCACCACGATGCGGTCGGCGCCCTGGCGGGTGATGGAGGGCTCGCGCGTGCCCAGGCTGTCGATGCGGCGGCGAACCACCTCGATCGACTGGTCCACGGCGGTGGAGCCCATGCCCTGCATGGCCGCGTCGGTGTAGCCGAAACGGATCCGGTTGTCGGACAGGCGCGTCGCCGCGCGTTCGATCTCCCCGCTCGGCCCCGTAGCCCCACCGAGGTTCCGCAACGCCTGGAAGGCCGCATCGTACTGACCGGCGTTGGCGACGGTGACGACCACGCCGCCGTCTTCGCGCTGAAGCTGGTTCACCCCGACGCCGGCCTCGCGAAGAGTGACCCGCACATCCTCGACCAGGTTGGCGACCCGCGCCTGGCGCATCGCCGGCACGTCCACCTCGAGCAGCAGGTACGAGCCGCCCTGGAGATCCAGCCCCAGGTTCAGCGCGTTCTTGGGCAGCCAGCCCGGCAGGCTCGCCCGCTGCTGCGGCGACAGGAGGTTCGGAAAGGCCAGCAGCAGGCCCACGATCAGGGACAGCACCACCAGAGTGACTTTCCAGCGCGACAGCTGAATCATGGGCGAGGGTCTCGGTTACCGGCCGCCGGGCGGCGCGCAGGGACGCGGATCAGGACTTGGCGAGCGGCTTGGTGTCGTTGGCGGCGATGGCGGTGCGGTTGCGCACCTCGGCCACCATGGCCTTGACCACCCGCACGTTGACGCTGGGGGCGATCTCGACGTTGACCTCGGCGTCCTCGACGCGGGTCACCTTGCCGATCATGCCTGAGGACAGCACCACCGTGTCGCCGCGCTTGATGGCTCCGATGGTGTTGGCGTGTTCCTTGGCGCGCTTCTGCTGCGGGCGGATCAGCAGGAAGTAGAACAGGATGAAGATGGCGAGGATCGGCAGGAACTGCACGATCACGGCCATCACGCCGCCGTCGGCTGCTGGGGACATGGGTCTACTCCGGGCAGGGGCGGGCCCTCGTCGGCGCCCCGGTCAAAACGAGGCGCGGAACCTAGGGCCGAGGCTTGACGATTGCAACGCGGCGAAAGCGCTACCTCGGCAACACCGTCAGGGGATCGACCGCCACCGGATCGTCGCCCTGCATCCTGCGGGTCTCGTAATGGATGGACGGACGCCCGTCGCCGGCGGTCAGGCCTACCGTGCCGATCTGCTGGCCCTGCCGCACGTCCTCACCGTCGCGCACCGTGGCCGAGCCCAAATGACCGTAGACGGTGCGCCAGCCGTCGGCGTGGACGACCAGCACCGTCAGCCCCTGCCCCACCAGATCATCGCCGACATAGGCGACGCGCCCGGCCGCCGAGGCGACCACCTCCGCACCCGCCGAGGCGCCGATGTTGATCCCGTTGTTGCGCTCGCCCATGCCGACAGGGCCGAAGCGGCGCAGGATGTCGCCCCGCACCGGCCAGACCAGGTTCACCCGGCCGGCGCCCTGCGCCTGCGTCGACGGACCGGCTTCGGACGTGCTGGGGCGCGACTGCACCGGCAGGGCGGCGTTGCCGGAGGGCGGCGGCGGCGGCGGCGGAACCGCGCCCGCGTTCGGCACCAGCACGCCGACCGGCGACGGCCCAGTGGCGTAGGGGTCGCGCCCCGTGTCCACCGCGGAATCCGGCAGCACGATCTGCTGCCCCGGCGTGATGGCTCCGCGCGGACCCAGGTTGTTCAGGTCGATCAGCGTCTGCACCGGCGTCTGAAAGCGCCGTCCGACGCCCGACAGGGTGTCGCCCGGCTGGATCGCGTATCCCGCGCCCGCCGTGATCGGCGTCGAGGAGGCCGGGGGATAGGCGGGCGGCGAATAGGGCTGGGCCGACGTCGGCGGCAGGGCGCCACCCTCCACCGGAGCGACCGGCGCGGCGGACGGCGGCGACGCTTCATAGGACGGTGTCGGCTGAACAGGTGCGGCCGCCTGAGAGCCGTAGGGATCATACGGCCGCCCGGCGGGCGTGCCGGCTGGCGGATATGTCTGAGGTCCCGCATCCGGCGCGGCGCGCGTCGAATAGCGCGGCTCCGACGGATAGCTGACGCAGGCCGCGAGGCTTGCGGCCGCGCCCACGATCGCCGCCATCCTGATCACGCCCGACCCCTTGGCCATTCGTCGTCTCGCCTGCTGCTTGTAGAATTCGCCCGCCCGGTGTGCCCGCAAGAGCCCCACAAGCCAACCCCGCAAACGGCGCCGAAGTTGGGCAATAAGGTTAAGGCCGCGCCTTATCCCTCCTTCGCCGTTCCCTCGACCAGCGGCACGAATCGCACCTCCGTCAGGCTTTCGCGGCGGAAGGAGCCGTCGCCCTGGCCGACGTAGCGGTTCAGCATCTGCACCGAGGTGCGCCCGACCGGGGCGACCAGCACGCCGGTCGGCTTCAGCTGCTTCAGCAGTTCGGTCGGCTCGGTCGCGGAGGCCGCGGTCACCATGATGCGGTCGAAGGGCGCCTGTTCGGGCCAGCCCAGGCCGCCGTCGCCGTGGCGGGTGATGACGTTGTCTAGGCCCAGCGCGCGCAGCCGCTCCTCCGCCTCGTTCAGCAGGCTGCGATAGCGCTCGACCGAGTAGACGTAGCGCGCCAGGCGGCCCAGCACCGCGCACTGGTATCCGCTGCCGGTGCCGACCTCCAGCACGCGGTGGCGCGGCTGCACGTCCAGCGCCTGGGTCATCAGGCCGACGATGAAGGGCTGGCTGATCGTTTGGGCGCAGTCGATCGGCAGGGCCTGATCCTCCCACGCCTGATCCAGGAACTTCTCGTGCACGAACAGGGCGCGGTCCACGCCTTCCATGGCGCCCAGCACCCGCGCGTCCGTCACCCCCTGGCGACGCAGGGCCAGGATCAGCCGCCCGGCCCGTTCGTCGTCCAGCTTCACGCCCGCTCGACCTTGCGCGGCGGAGCGCCGCCCAGCACCTTCTTCAGGTCATGGACGCTGGGCATGTGGGTCAGGTCGACGTGCAGCGGCGTGACCGAAATCCGCCCCTCGTCGATGGCCCTCAGGTCGGTGCCCTCGGCGTGCTCCTGCTTCTTGCCGCGAAAGCTCATCCAGTAGTAGTCGCGCCCGCGCAGGTCGGTGCGGCGCACCGCATGCATTTCGCCGATGTCGCGAAACCCCTGCGTGGTAACCTCCACCTCGCTCACCGCCTCGGGCGGGCGATTGGGGAAGTTCAGGTTCATGACCACGTTCGGCTGCCAGGTCTGCTCCAGCAGGCGCGAGACGATGGCCGGCGCGAACGCCTCGGCCGTCTCCCAGCGCGCGATCACCTCGTCATGGAACCGCTCCAGGCTCTGGCTGAGCGCAATGGAGCGGATGCCGAAGGCCATGCCCTGCAACGCGCCCGCCACCGTGCCCGAATAGCTGACGTCCTCGCCGATGTTGTGCCCCCGATTGACGCCGGACAGCACCAGGTCCGGCTTTTCCGGCATCAGGTCGTTGACCGCGAGGATCACGCAGTCGGTCGGCGTGCCGCTGACCGCGAAACGCTTGTCGCCCAGCTGGTTGACCCGCAGCGGTTCGGTCAGGGTGATCCCCCTCCCCTTTGCCGACTGCTCGGTCTGCGGGGCTACGGTCCAGACGTCGTCGGACAGCGTCCGCGCGATCCGCTCCAGACAGGCGAGGCCCTCCGCCTCGATCCCGTCGTCGTTGGTCAGCAGGATTCTCAAAGGATCTTCTCCCCTAGGGGGAGAAGGTGGATCGCGCAGCGAGACGGATGAGGGGCCGAAATGTGCAGCACGCCTTGATGTCCAGCGAGGCGGATACGTCCCCTCATCCGAGCCTTCGGCCCACCCTCTCCCCTGAGGGGAGAAGGCCCGCTCACTGAACCCCTCCCACATGCGTCAGCCCGCCCATATAGTGCTGCAGCACGCTCGGCACGGCGATGCGGCCGTCCTCGTCCTGATAGTTCTCCATGATCGCCACCAGGGTGCGGCCGACCGCGAGCCCCGAGCCGTTCAGGGTGTGGACGAACTCGGTCTTCTTCTCGCCCGCGCGCTTGAACCGAGCATCCATGCGCCGCGCCTGGAAGTCCCCGCAGTTGGAGCAGGAGCTGATCTCGCGATAGGTGTTCTGGCTCGGCAGCCAGACCTCCAGGTCGAAGGTCTTCCTGGCTGAAAAGCCCATGTCGCCCTTGCACAGCAGCATACGGCGGAACGGCAACTCCAGCTCCTTCAGTATCTTCTCGGCGCAGACGGTCATGCGCTCATGCTCGGCGTCCGAGTCCTCCGGCCGCGTGATCGACACCATCTCGACCTTGGAGAACTGGTGCTGACGGATCAGCCCGCGCGTGTCCCGCCCGGCCGACCCCGCCTCGGCCCGGAAGCACGGCGTCAGCGCGGTCAACCGCATCGGCTCGGCCATATCCTCCTCCGACAGGATGCTCTCGCGGACCAGGTTGGTCAGGGAGACTTCCGCGGTGGGGATGAGCAGGTAGTCGCCCGTGCGGAACAGGTCCTCTTCGAACTTCGGCAACTGCCCGGTGCCGAACATCGCCTCGTCACGCACGAGATACGGCGGGTTCACCTCCAGATAGCCGTGCTGCTCGGTCTGCACGTCCAGCATGAACTGGCCGACCGCGCGCTCCAGCCGCGCCAGCTGTCCCTTCAGCACCGCGAAGCGCGCGCCCGACATCTTGGCCGCCGTCTCGAAGTCCAGGAGGCCCAGCGCCTCGCCGAGGTCCGCATGGTCCTTGGCCGGGCCGCTGCGGCGCGGTTCGCCATGGCGATGCTGCTCGACGTTGCCGGCTTCGTCCTCGCCGTTCGGGACGTCGTCGGCCGCCAGGTTCTTTTGCGAAGCCAACAGGTCGCGCAGTTCGCCGCCGACCCGCGCCTCGACCTCGGCGGCCGTGGCGATGTCGCCCTTCAGCGCCTCGACCTCGGCCTTCAGCCGATCGGCTTCAGCCATGTCTTTTCTGCCCATCGCCGCGCCGATGAGCTTGGAGGCGGCGTTGCGCTTGGACAGGGCGTCCTGCCCCGTGGTCTGGGCCGTGCGCAGTTCGCGGTCCAGCCGCAGGATGTCGGCCACCAGTCCGTCCGCCTCGGCCACGCCACGCGACAGCCAGCCGGCCACATAGGCGTCCGGGTTCTCGCGAATGGCTTTGATGTCGTGCATGGCGGCGTCTTCGTGGCTCGTCAGGAAGCGCAACGCCTTAACGGGCCGAACGGGCCTGAGCAACGCCGCCGCCCTCGCGCGGCGTCGCCAATCCGCCTATCCTGCAGGGACTCATGCCGATCCGCCGCCTTCCGCCCGAAACCGTCAACCGCATCGCCGCCGGCGAGGTGGTCGAGCGCCCGGCCAGCGCCATCAAGGAGCTGGTGGAGAACAGCCTGGACGCCGGCGCCCGCCAGATCGAGATCCAAGCCGACGGCGGCGGCCTGTCGCGCATCCTGATCGCCGACGACGGCCGAGGCATCCCACGGGACGAGCTGCCGCTCGCCGTCGAGCGCCACGCCACCTCCAAGTTGGAGCCCGACGACGCCGGCGACGTGGACCTGCTGCGCATCCACACGCTCGGTTTTCGCGGCGAGGCCCTGCCCTCCATCGGCTCGGTGGCGCGGCTGACGATCACCAGCCGCGCACGCGACGCGGCCGAGGCCTGGGCCATCGCCGTCGAGGGCGGCGACCAGCGGCCGCTGTCGCCCGCAGGCTTTCCCGGCCCGCATGGCGCGCGGGTCGAGGTGCGCGACCTGTTCTACGCCACGCCCGCCCGCCTGAAGTTCATGAAGTCCGAGCGCGCCGAGGCCATGGCGATCTCGGAAGAGATCAAGCGCCAGGCCATGGCGCACGAGGCGACCGCCTTCACCCTGTCACTCGACGGCAAGACGACGCTGCGCCTGCCGGCCGAACATCCCGGCGACGAGGGCCGGCTGAAACGCCTTGCCGCCCTGCTCGGCCGCGATTTCGAGGCCAACGCCCTCTTGATCGACCAGGAGCGGGACGGCGTGCGCCTGTCGGGCTATGCGGGCCTGCCGACCTACTCGCGGGGCAATGCGGCGCACCAGTATCTGTTCGTCAACGGACGCCCCGTGCGCGATCGCCTACTGCAGGGGGCGCTGCGCGGCGCCTACGCCGACTTCCTGGCGCGCGACCGCCATCCGGCGGCGGCCTTGTTCCTGCAGATCGACCCCCTGCTGGTCGACGTCAATGTGCACCCGGCCAAGGCCGAGGTCCGGTTCCGCGACCCGGCCCTGGTGCGTGGCCTGATCGTGGGCGCCCTGCGTCATGCGCTACACGCCGCTGGTCACCGCGCCTCCACCACGGTCGCCGCCGATGCGCTCAGCGGCTTCCGCGCCCACGCCGGCGCCCCCGCCTACAGCCCGTCGGCGCCGCCCGCGGCCGGCTTCAGCGGCTGGACCGGATGGAGCCAGCCGTCAGCGGCGGCCCAGGTTCTTCCCGGTCTCAACGAACGCTCCGCCCGCGTCGAGGCCGACTGGCCGCAGCCGGTTTCGGTCCCGGACAGCCCTCACCTCGCGCCGCTCGTCGATCCGCTGGACTATCCTCTGGGCGCCGCGCGGGCGCAGCTGCACGCCAACTACATCGTCGCCCAGACGCGCGACGGCCTGGTCATCGTCGACCAGCACGCCGCCCACGAGCGCCTCGTCTATGAGCGAATGAAGGCTCAGATGGCGCAGGGGTCCGTCACCCGCCAGGCTTTGCTGACGCCCGAGGTGGTCGAACTCGATCCCGCCGAGGCCGAGCGCGTGTCCGCCCGCGCCGACGAATTGGCGGAGCTGGGCCTGCTGCTGGAGCCGTTCGGCGCCGGCGCCGTGCTGGTCCGCGAAACCCCGGCGCTGCTGGGCGACACCGATGTGCAGGGCCTGGTGCGCGACATCGCCGACGACCTGTCCGAACATGGCGCCGCCCTGTCGCTGAAGGAGCGTCTCGCCGCCGTCTGCGGCACCATGGCCTGCCACGGCTCGGTGCGCTCGGGCCGCGTCCTGTCGGCGCCCGAGATGAACGCGCTTCTGCGTCAGATGGAGGCCACGCCCCACTCCGGCCAGTGCAACCACGGCCGTCCGACCTATGTGGAGCTGAAGCTGCACGACATGGAAAAGCTGTTCGGACGGCGCTGACCGGCGAAATACTTGACTAATTCTCAGGGGCTTCTATATCAGCGCCAGCCTCGGGACAGGTCTGCGATCCGCGCCGCCCGCTCGCCCAAGCATCAGGGCGGTTCCGTCGCTTAAAGACGCACGCAGACGCTTTTTTCGTCCCCAAGGATACATGACAGAATTCACCACCCTGGGCCTTTCGCCCACGACCCTGCAGGCGGTCGCCGAGACCGGCTACACCACCGCCACCCCGATCCAGGCCTCGGCCATTCCCGTGGCGCTCGCCGGCCGCGACGTGCTGGGCATCGCCCAGACCGGCACGGGCAAGACCGCCGCCTTCACCCTGCCGCTGGTCGATCGCCTGTCGACCGGACGGGCCCGGGCTCGCATGCCGCGCGCCATCGTCCTGGCCCCCACCCGCGAACTGGCGGACCAGGTCGCCGAAAGCTTCGCCAAATACGCCAAGGGCACCAAGCTTTCCTGGGTGCTGCTGATCGGCGGCGTGTCCATGGGCGACCAGGTCGCGGCCCTGAACAAGGGCGTGGACGTGCTGATCGCCACCCCCGGCCGTCTGCTTGACCTGTTCGAACGCGGCAAGATGCTGCTGACCGGCGTCGAGATCATGGTGGTCGATGAGGCCGACCGCATGCTCGACATGGGCTTCATCCCCGATATCGAACGCATCTTCAAGCTGACGCCGCCGCGCCGCCAGACCCTGTTCTTCTCGGCCACCATGCCGCCGGAGATCACGCGCCTGACCACCGCCTTCCTCAAGGATCCGACCCGGATCGAGGCCTCGCGGCCGGCCATGACCGCCGACACCATCACCCAGTATCTGGTGCGCATCCCCACCAGCGATCCCAAGGCCAAGCGCACGGCCCTGCGCGCGCTCGTGGGGCGCGAGGACGTCAAGAACGGCATCGTCTTCTGCAACCGCAAGTCGGAAGTGGATATCGTCGCCAAGTCGCTGAAGGTCCACGGCTTCGACGCCGCGCCGATCCACGGCGACCTGGATCAGGCCCAGCGTATGAAGACCCTGGCGGACTTCCGGGCCGGCGACCTCAAGATTCTGGTGGCCTCCGATGTCGCCGCGCGCGGCCTCGACATCCCTGACGTCAGCCACGTCTTCAACTATGACGTGTCACACCACGCTGACGACTATGTTCACCGCATCGGCCGCACCGGCCGCGCGGGCCGGCTGGGTCAGGCCTTCATGATCGTCACCCCCGCCGACGACAAGTCGCTCGACAAGGTGCTGAAGCTGATCAAGAAGGAGCCGGAGGAGCTGTCGCTCGACATCGACTTCGCCGCCATCAAGGATGCGCCTCGTCGTGACGAGGGCCGCAGCCGCAGCCGTGGAGAGCGTGCTGAGCGCGGCCGTTCGCGCCGGGAGGAGACTTCCGAAGCCGTCGCATCTCCCGCGAATGAAGCGGAGGCCGCCCCCACCCGCTCGCGCGCCCGCAGGGGCCGCAAGCCGGAGGCCGCCGTCGAAACCCAGAGCATGCCCGCGCTCGAGCCCGTTCTGGTCGAGCCGCCCGAGGAGCCACGCGCCGAACCCCGCGCACCCCAGAACTCGGAACCCCAGCTGCGCCAGTCGGATCGTCGCGGCGAGCGTCGTCCGTCCGAGCCCGAGCGCGGCGGCGTGCGCGGCTTCGGCGACGATATCCCCGCTTTTCTTCGTCGTCCCGTCCTCATCCCGGCTTGAGCTAGCCCGGACTTAATCCGGCGTTATGGATAGTGGCGCTACCGTTCGCCTTAGGACCGGCGAATCGCAATCGCCGCATCGGGGGATCGGAATGGCGGCTCAGGTTGATCTCGCGATAAGGGGGCCGGCGGCCTATGGTCTGGCCCAGCGCGTCATCACCGAGATGGAATCCGCCGGCGTCTGGCCGACGCCGCTGAACTTCGAGATCTGGCTGAACGCCGTTCACGAGCCGGAAGGCGCGCTGGCCGCCGAAATCCAGCGCGTCTTGGCCGCAGAGGGGTCCATCTCCGAGGCCGATTCGGAGCGTCTCGCCGCCAAATTCCTTCCGCGCAACAAGCTGAGCGAGCAGATGCGCGACGCCGGCGCCGTGCTGGATCGCGAATTGTCCAGCGTCGCCGACGTGATCGCCGAGGCGCACCGCTCGCAGCACGCCTACGGCCAGACCCTGGCGGGCGCGTCCGAAACCATCAGCCACACCCACGACGGTCAGGGTCTGAAGACGCTGGTCGCCAGCCTGACCTCGGCCACCGAGAAGGCGCAGGCCGAGACGGCGAAGCTGGAGCAGCGGCTGGAATCCTCCACGGAGGAAATCGCCCGGCTCCGCGAGAACCTGGATCAGGTTCGGCGCGAGGCGATGACCGACGCCCTGACCGATCTGGCGAACCGCAAGGCGTTTGACGAACAGTTGGCGCGCGCCTGCGCCCACGCCGACGCCACCGGTTCGCCGCTGACGCTGGCCCTCCTCGACATCGACCACTTCAAGCGATTCAACGACACCTGGGGCCATCAGACGGGCGATCAGGTTTTGCGCTATGTCGCCAGCGTGCTGTCCCGCGTGTGCGGCGAAACTCGCTTCGCCGCCCGGTTCGGCGGCGAGGAGTTCGCCCTGATCTTCCCGGGCGAAGCATCGGGCGCGGTCTCCTGCGCGCTTGAGGTGATCCGCAAGGAGATCGCCTCCCGCTCGCTCCGCCGCCGCTCCACCAACGACGATCTGGGCGCCGTCACCATCTCCGGCGGTTACGCTGAGCGCCAAGCGGGTGAAAGTCTGCTGGCGTTGATGGAGCGCGCCGACGCCGCCCTGTATCGCTCCAAGCGCACGGGCCGTAATCTGATCAGCGCCGCCGAGACCCGGGCTCGCGCGCACTAAGATCGCGTCCATGCGAAGCTTTGCCTTCAACGTAGCCTACTGGATACTGTCGATCGGCTATGGACTGGCCGCCGCCTTCGCCGCGCTTGCACCCGGTCGTGGGCCGACCGGATGGGTCATTCGCCAATATGTGAAATGGATGGTTCAGGCGATGCGCCTGTTCGCCGGCATCCGCCTTCGCGTGCTGGGCCAGGAGAGTCTGCCGTCGGGCGCCTTCATCATCGCCTCAAAGCATCAGAGCTGGGGCGACGGCTTCGTCACCTACGATCAGTTCGACGACCTGGCGTTCGTCACCGGCGACCACCTGGAGAAGTTCCCGCTGCTGGGCGGCGTGCTGAAGAAGCTGGGCGCCATCGTGGTCGCCTCCTGCGGCGGGCACGAGGCTCGAAAGGCATTGGCCACCCGAGCCGCAGAGGCGCGCGCCGAAAACCGCAGGATTCTGATTTACCCAGAGGGCCATCTGGCGCCCGTCGGCAAGAAGTATCGCTATCGTTCAGGCGTCTGGCACATGTACCGCGACTTCGACATGCCGGTCGTGCCGCTCGCGACCAACCTCGGCCTGTTCTGGCCGGAGGAGAAGTACGAGAAGCAGTCGGGTACGGCTACCTTGGACTTCCTGGAGCCTATCCCCACCGGTCTGCCCAAGGACGAATTCCTGGCCCGCCTGGAAGCCGCCATTGAGACCCGCACCGCCGAGCTGATTGCTGAGGCCACGGGCGAGGCCGTCACCCCCGCCGAGCTCATTCCAACACCGGGGGAAGCGCCGAAGGTCTAGGCGTCCAGCGCCGCCGCCGGAACGATGGTCACGCTCTCGCCGCAGCCGCAGGCGTCTGTCTGGTTCGGATTGTTGAACACGAACTTGGACGACAGGCGCGTGGTCTCGTAGTCGATCTCGGTGCCGATCAGGAACAGCACCGCCTTGGGATCGATCAGCACGGTGACACCCTTGTCCTCCACCACCTCATCCAATGGCCCGGCGGCCTCGGCGTAGGCGAAGGTGTATTCCTGCCCCGCGCAGCCGCCGTTTTTCACCCCGACCCGCAGGCCGATGTAGGGCTTGTCGGCATTGTCCATGATCTCGCGCACGCGCTCGGCGGCGGCGTCCGTCAGGGTGACGACCTTGGGCCGGGGGCGACGCGGGCGGGTGGTGGTCTGAAGCTCGGTCATGGTCAGAACATGTTCAGCGCGAGCTTGGCTTCGTCGCTCATTTTCGAAGGGTCCCACGGCGGATCGAACACCAGATTGGCGTGGGCGGAGCGCACGCCCTCCACCTTCATCACCGCATCCTGCACCCAGCCCGGCATCTCGCCGGCCACCGGACAGCCGGGGGCGGTCAGGGTCATGTCCACCACCACGTCGCGATCGTCCGACACGTCCACGCGGTAGATCAGCCCCAGCTCATAGATGTCCACCGGGATCTCCGGATCGAACACCGTCTTCAGCGCCTCGATCAGATCGTCAGTCAGCTTGTCCAACTCAGCCTGCGACAGGGCGCTTTTCTGCGGCTCGTTCCACGCCTCGGCGAAGGCGTCGCTGTCGGAAACGGGGGTTTCGGTCATGGCTTACACAAAGAAGTTGCGCGCCTTGATCAGCGCATCGGCGAAGGCGTCTGCGTCCTCCAGGGTGTTATATAGGGCGAAGGACGCCCGCGTGCTCGACGTCACGCCAAAGCGCTGCGCCAGCGGCTCGCAGCAGTGCAGTCCGGCGCGGACCGCCACACCATACCGATCCATGATCTGGGCCACGTCGTGCGAGTGTGCGCCCTCGACCGCAAAGGCCAGGATCGCG
Source organism: Pseudomonadota bacterium (assembly GCA_023456105.1). Taxonomy (GTDB): domain Bacteria; phylum Pseudomonadota; class Alphaproteobacteria; order Caulobacterales; family Caulobacteraceae; genus Brevundimonas. The sequence continues at coordinate 19,002 of JAEYAO010000109.1, forward strand.
CCCTTGTCCGGCGCCTCGCCCAGCACCCTCAGCCAATCGGCGTCGGCCAGCCGCGCACGGGCGTGTTCATACAGCGCATCCTCATGCGCCCGCACCGCCGCACGGTCGAAGCCCATGAACCACTCAAGCGCAGCCCCCAGGCCGATCGCCTCCAGGATCGGCGGCGTGCCGGCCTCGAAGCGATGCGGCGGCCGGGCGTAGGTGACGCGGTCGCGGCTCACCGTCTCGATCATCTCGCCCCCGCCTTGATACGGCGGCAGCGCCTCCAGCGCCTCCGCTGTCCCGTACAGCACCCCGATCCCAGTCGGCCCATAGAGCTTGTGCCCGGTCAGCACATAGTAGTCGCAGCCGATCGCCCGAACGTCCGGCTGAGCATGCACCCCGCCCTGGCAGCCGTCGATCAGCACCCGCGCCCCGGCCGCGTGCGCCATCTCTGTGATCCGCTTCACCGGATTGATCGTGCCCAGCACATTGGACATGTGCGTCACCGACACGATCCGCGTCCGCTCGCTCAGCAGAACGGCGTAGGCCTCCATGTCCAGCGAGCCGTCGTCCAGGATCGGGATCCACTTCAGCACCGCGCCCCGCCGCTCGCGCAGCAGGTGCCAGGGCACGATGTTGGAGTGGTGCTCCATCTCCGAGATGATGATCTCGTCGCCGGGCTGGATCGACAGCCCCAGGCTGGACGCCACCAGATTGACCGCCTCGGTCCCGCCCTTGGTCCAGACGATGTTGGAGGCGGCCTCCGCGTTCAGGAACCGCGCCGCCGTCTCGCGCGCGCCCTCGAACGCCTCGGTGGTCTCATTGGCCAGAGTGTGCAGGCCACGGTGCACGTTGGCGTATGACCCCTCCATCGCGCCCACCATGGCGTCGATCACCGCCCGCGGCTTCTGCGCCGAGGCGGCGTTGTCCAGATAAACCAGCGGCCTGCCGTTCACCGTCCGCGACAGGATCGGGAACTGCGCGCGCGTGGCGTAGGGGTCGAAGCGGGTCAGAGTCGCGCCGTCAGCCATTCCCGCACCACTTCCCGAGCGCCCTCGTGCTCGATCCGGTCCACCACCTCGATCAGGAAGGCCTGCGTCAGCAACGCCCGCGCCTCGTCCGCCGGAATGCCGCGCTGCTGCATGTAGAACAGCGCGCGTTCGTCCAGATTGCCCACGGTGTTGCCATGCGCGCACTGCACGTCGTCGGCGTAGATGATCAGCTCGGGCTTGGCGTCGATCTCGGCGCGCTCCGAGGCGATCAGCGCGTGGTGGCCCATGCGCGCATCGGTGCCGTCCGCCCCGCGCTGCACCATGATCTTGCCCTGGAACACGCCGCGCGCCGTATCTCGCGCCACGCCCTTGGTCAGTTGGCTGGTTGCCCCATCCGGCGCGACGTGATCGGCCACGGTGGTCATGTCCACGTGCCGCGAGCCGTTCAGCAGATACAGCCCGTCCATCCGCACCTCGGCCTTGTCGCCGCCATGCCTCAGTTGCGTCTCCAGCCGCTGCAGCCGCGCGCCGGTCGCCACGATCGTCTGGCGATAGACGCCGCCGACCTCGACCCGCACCCGGGCCTCTGTGACGGATATGGCGTCCCCTGGCTCATCGACCAGCACAATACGCGTCACCTCGGCCCCGGACGCCACATCCAGCTCCAGCCGATTGTGCGCCAGATAGGCCGAACCGCTGCCTTCGTGGCTCTCCAGCAGCAGCAGCTTCGCTCCGGGCCGCGCCGACACCCGCGCGGCGGCGGCATGCGCCGTTCCGGTCGCATCCGAGATGAAGCGCAGGCGCAGCGTCTGCTCGCCGCCCGCGATAAAGTCCGTCACGCCGACCGGCCGCCCATTGGCGAAGACGATAGCCTCGCCGCCCAGGTCGTAGAAAGGTCCCGGCGCGCCCACCTGCGCCGTGCCGGACGGCGCAGGCGCCTCGCGCAGCAGCCGCCTCAGGTCGCTGTAGCGCCACGCCTCCACCCGCCGCGACGGAAAGGTCGAAGCGTCGCGGATGTCGAGGGCCGCCGTCATGCGGCCGCCGGCAGGTACTTGTCGTAGCCCTCCGCCTCCAGTTGCAGCGCCAGCTCCGGCCCGCCCGAAGCGACGATGCGGCCCGCCGCCAGCACATGCACCCGGTCCGGTTTGATGTAGTCCAGCAGCCGCTGATAGTGGGTGATCACCAACATGGCTCGCTCCGGCGAGCGCAGTGCGTTCACCCCCTCCGACACGATCCGCAGGGCGTCGATGTCGAGGCCGGAATCGGTCTCGTCGAGGATCAGCAGCGACGGCTCCAAGAGCGCCATCTGCAGGATCTCCATCCGCTTCTTCTCGCCGCCCGAAAAGCCGACGTTCAGCGGCCGCTTCAGCATGTCGAAATCCATGCGCAGGCGCTTGGACGCTTCGCGCACCAGCTTCAGGAACGCCGGCGCCGAAACCTCGTCCTCACCGCGCGCCCGCTTCTGCGCATTCAGCGCCGTGCGCACGAACGTCAGGGCCGGCACGCCGGGGATCTCGATCGGATACTGGAACGACAGGAACACGCCCTTGGCGGCGCGCTCGGCAGGCTCAAGCTCCAGCAAGTCCTCGCCGTTCCAGGCGACCGATCCGTCCGTCGCCTCATAGCCCGGCCGCCCCGACAGGGCGTAGCCCAGCGTCGACTTCCCCGCCCCGTTCGGCCCCATGACCGCGTGTACCTCTCCCGCCGGCACTTCGAGCGTCAGCCCCTTCAAGATCGGCTTGTCGCCGACGGAGACGTGGAGGTTGTTGATGTTCAGCATTGTTTTTCTTGTTCTTTAACCGACGGAGCCTTCGAGGCTGATCGCCACCAACTTCTGCGCTTCGACCGCAAATTCCATCGGCAGTTCCTGCAGCACGTCGCGCACGAAGCCGTTGACCAGCAGCGCCACCGCCTCTTCCTGGCTCAGGCCGCGCTGCTGGGCGTAGAACAGCTGGTCGTCGGACAGGCGGGTGGTGGTCGCCTCGTGCTCCAGCTGGGCCGAGCCGTTGCGCGCCTCGACATAGGGCACGGTGTGCGAGCCGCATTCCTTGCCGATCAGCAGGCTGTCACACTGGGTGAAGTTGCGCACGTTCTCGGCCTTGGGGTGCACCGACACCAGGCCGCGATAGGTCGAATCCGACCGGCCCGCCGACACCGCCTTGGCGATGATGCGCGACTTCGAGTTGCGGCCCAGGTGGATCATCTTGGTGCCGGTGTCGGCCTGCTGGCGGCCGTTGGTGATGGCGATGGAGTAGAACTCGCCCGAGCTCTCCTCGCCGCGCAGCACGCAGGATGGGTACTTCCACGTCACCGCCGAGCCCGTCTCCACCTGCGTCCAGGACACCTTGGACCGGTCGCCCCGGCAGTCGGCGCGCTTGGTGACGAAGTTGTAAATGCCGCCGCGGCCTTCCGCATCGCCCGGATACCAGTTCTGGACGGTGGAGTATTTCACCTCGGCGTCGTCCAGCGCCACGATCTCGACCACCGCCGCGTGCAGCTGGTTCTCATCGCGCATCGGCGCGGTGCAGCCCTCGAGGTAGGAGACGTAGGAGCCCTTGTCGGCGATGATCAGGGTCCGCTCGAACTGCCCCGTCTGAGAGGCGTTGATGCGGAAATAGGTCGACAGCTCCATCGGACAGCGCACGCCCGGCGGGATGTAGACAAACGAGCCGTCCGAAAACACCGCGCTGTTCAGCGCCGCGAAGTAGTTGTCCGACACCGGCACGACCGATCCCAGATACTGGCGCACCAGCTCGGGATGCTCCCGCAGCGCCTCCGAGATGGGCATGAAGATCACGCCGGCCCTGGACAGCTCTTCCTTGAAGGTGGTGACCACGCTGACGCTGTCGAACACGGCGTCCACGGCCACGCGCGGCGCGCCCTCCACACCCGCCAGCACCGCCTGCTCCTTCAGCGGGATGCCCAGCTTCTCGTAGACGGCCAGCAGTTCGGGATCGACCTCGTCGAGGCTCTTGGGTCCGTCCTTCTTCTTCGGCGCGGCGTAGTAGTACAGGTCCTGATAGTCGACCGGATCGTACTTCACAGCCGCCCAGGTCGGCTCCTCCATCGCCAGCCAGCGCTCATAGGCGGCCAGGCGCCATTCCAGCATCCACTCCGGCTCGTTCTTCTTTTCGGAAATGAAGCGGATGATGTCGGCGTTCAGCCCCTTGGGCGCGAACTCCTGCTCGATGTTCGAGGTGAAGCCGTGCTTGTAGCGCTCCAGCTCGGCGACGGCGTCGATGGTTTCCTGAACGGCGGCCATGGTTACGCGAGTTCCTTCACGCGCTCTGCCTGGCGCGTCCTGTGCTTGATATAGGCGCTCGACCACGCATCCGCGAACCGGATCCAGTCGCCTTCAACCGTGCTCCAGCCGCCGGAGACGCGGACTGCGCCGCGCGCCAGGGCGTCCAGCCCCATGGCCGAGATCGTCTTGGAAGGCTTCACCTTGCCCGACGAACAGGCCGAGCCGGCCGAGACCATCACGCCGGCCAGATCCAGCATGATAAGCTGCTGCGGACTGTCCCAGCCCTCGACCGCGAGGAACAAAGTGTTGGGCAGGCGCGGAGCGCCCTCGCCGATCACCACCGCGCCCGCCGACTTGACCGCCGCCGCCGCCGCATCGCGCCAGGCGGCGTGATCCGACGCCTGCGAAAGGTCGCGCATCGCGCACTCGGCCGCCACGCCGAAACCGGCGATCCCGGCGACGTTCTCCGTCCCCGCGCGCAGGCCCCGCTCCTGCCCCGCGCCGTGCAGAATGCGCACGCCCGCGCGGCCTTCTTTCAGCACCAGGGCGCCGACGCCCTGCGGCCCGCCCAGCTTGTGCGCCGACAGCGTCAGGCTGTCGGCGTCCAGTTCTCGCATGTCCACCGCGATCTTGCCGGCCGACTGGATCGCGTCGACGTGCAGCCAGCCCCCGGCCGTCCGCACCAGGGCCGCAGCCTCCGCGATCGGCTGGATCACGCCGCTTTCGTTGTTCGCATGGTGGATGGCGACAACCGCCCGGCCGGGGCGCGCCAGCACCTGCTCGAGCCAGACCAGATCGACCAGGCCATTCTCATCGACTGACGCCACCTCGACCGGAACGCCCGCGTTGGCGGCCGTCTCGGCCACGCACGGGTGTTCGGTCGCCGACACGATCAGCCGCTCAAAGCCGGTGGCAAGAGCGCTGTGGATGCCCTGCGCATTGGCCTCGGTGCCGCCCGAGTTGAACACCACCGCGGTCGGATCCGCGCCGACCAGTTCGGCCACCTTCGCCCTCGCCGTCTCGATCCGCGCCCGCGAACGCCGTCCGGCCGCGTGCACCGCCGACGGATTGCCGTTGTCGGCCAGCGCCTTGGCCACCTCAGCCTGCACCTCCGGCCGCGTCAGGGCCGAGGCGTTGTAGTCCAGATAGACGCTCACGCCGCCACTCCGACGGCTTCCGGTTCGACCGCGACCTCGCGTCGACGCCCGGTGCGGTTCATCACCACATCCTCCAGCGACACGCCGGCCAGGTAGCGATGGATCTCCTCGCCCAGATCCTCCCACAGGTTGTGGGTGATGCAGCGCTCGCCGGCGAGCATGCAGCCCTTGGGCGATCCGTGCGCCACGCACCGGGTCGCCCGGATCGGCTCGTCCACCGCCAGCACGATCTCGGCCACCACCGTCTGGTCCGCACCCTTGGCCAGGCGATAGCCGCCGCCTGGCCCCCGCACGCTTCGAACCAGCCCGCTCTTCCTCAGCCGCGCGAACAGCTGCTCCAGATAGCTCAACGAAATTTCCTGGCGCGCGGCGATCTCGGCCAAGGACACGGCGCGCGTCTGCCCGTCGGCGGCGCGGCCGTTCTTGGCCAGGTCGGCCATCGCCATCACGGCGTATCGTCCCTTGGTCGACAGACGCATCAAGCACCCATGAAAATCAGCGCGCTTTCCGGGGCTCTTGTGCTAGAACCCGCGCCCTCGCCAGGGCGTCGGCGCGCAGGGCGGACTTAGAAAGTCCTACCGGCGCAGTCAAGTATTGCCCGGCGGCGAAACGACACTTGAACGGATTCCGGAGCCCTGAATGCCCGAAGTCATCCTGCCCGGCGCCTCCGGCCGCATCGAAGGCCGCTATTCGCCCGGCAAGCGGCCGAACGCGCCCATCGCCCTGATCCTGCACCCGCACCCCAAGGCGGGCGGGCACATGAACAATCCGGTGACGGTGACCCTGCACCAGCTGTTCGTGCAGCGCGGCTTCGCCACCCTGCGCTACAACTCGCGCGGCGTGGGCAAGTCGCAGGGCGAGTTCGATTCGGGCATCGGCGAGCTGGCCGACGCCGCCACCGCTCTGGACTGGCTGCAGGCCAACAATCCGGGCGCCAGCCAGACCTGGGTCGCCGGCTACCAGTTCGGCGCCTACATCGGCATGCAGCTGCTGATGCGCCGGCCGGAGACGGACGGCTTCATCTCGGTGTCGCCGCCCTCCAACATGTACGACTTCAGCTTCCTGGCGCCCTGCCCTGCGTCCGGCCTGTTCCTGCACGGCACGGCGGACACCATCGTGCCGCCGATCGAGGTCGAGCGCGTGGTCAACAAGCTGCGCAGCCAGAAGGGCATCGTCATCGACTACGAGCTGGAGGAAGGCGCCAGCCACTTCTGGCAGGACCACGTCCCCGCCGTCGACCGTCGCGTCGGCGCCTATCTCGACAAGCGCCTGGCCGAAAAGCCGGCCTAGCGAGAGCCGCGGCCGAGTGGTATGTCCTGACCAACTAACAGGTCAGGAAGCCATGGACCGCATCAGCCTGTCGGACGCTAAGGCGAACCTCAGCGCGATCATCGATCGTGTGGAGAGGGGCGAACAGATCGAGATCATGCGGCGCGGAAAGCCGGTCGCCAGACTGGCTCCGACCCTGGTTGAGCCGAAGTCGAAGAAGCCGTTCGACTGGGATGAACTTGATCGTGTCGTCGGCCGGATGACTCCGCAGACGGAAAGCGCCGGCGACTTCATGCGTCGTGTCCGCGACAGCGGCTACTAGTGTTCTACCTCGATGCGTCGGTCATCGTCGCGGCCGTGACCGACGAACCGCACCGTACGGCGGTTCTCCAGTGGCTGCGCGCGAACCAGGACAAGCTCGTGGTCAGCAGCTGGACGCTGACTGAAGTCGCCTCGGCGCTTTCCATCAAGGTGCGGGATCTCCGACTGACGGAAAGCGACAAGGATGCGGGCTGGAGGCAGGTCGAGGCCATGCGAAACACCGTCCTCATGCAAACGGTCATCGAGGAACCGCACTTCTACGCCGCCCTGCGCTTCGTCAGCCAGCATCAGACCGGCCTGCGCGGCGGCGACGCTCTGCACATCGCCGTGACGGCAGACTACGATTGCGCCTTGGTGACCCTTGATCGACGCATGGCGAAGGGCGCTCGCTTGATCGGCCTGGCCGTAGTGGAGCTGCCGAACCCGCCTCAGTAGATCAGAAACGGCCGGCGCGCCTCTTCCCACGCCCGCTCGTCGGGCTGCGTCAGCGTGTCCAGATCGCCCGGCGCCGTCGCCTCGTCGTCCACCCACTCCCGCAGCAGGGGCGAGCCGTTGATGACGTCGATGGCCAGCTTGCCGAAGGCGTATTCGTAGGGAAAGTCGCGCCACAGGTCGTAGTCCGGATACAGCCCCCGGATCGCCTTGAACGCCAGCGCCTGCACCCTCCACGGCCGGAACGCCGCAGGGTCATAGGCCGGTCCCTCCACATGAATCTGCACGCCCGAGCACAGCTGTCCCACATGCTTGTGGAAGGTCGGCTCGAACCAGCAATCGCGCAGCACGCAGCCGTTCAGCCACTCCGGGGCCAGCGCGTGCATCTGGGCGATCACCGCCCGCGCGTCGATGTCGGGCGCGCCGAACAGCTCCAGCGGGCGGGTCGTGCCGCGCCCCTCCGACAGGGTGGTCCCCTCCAGCATCACCGTGCCGGCGTATGCGCGCGCCATCGACAGGTTGGGGGCGTTCGGACTGGGATTGACCCACGCCCGCTCCAGCAGCGGCCAGCCGAAGCCCGGCCCCTCTTCGGGCCGCCACCCCTCCATGGCGATCACGCGGTAGTCGACGTCCAGCTTGAAGCGGTCGATGAACCACAGGCCCAGCTCGCCCAGGGTCAGGCCGTGACGCATCGGCATGGGTCCGGCGCCGACAAAGCTCTCCCAGCCCGGCCGCAGCGTCAGCCCCTCGACCGGCCGCCCGGCCGGGTTGGGCCGGTCCAGCACCCACACCGTCTTGCCGTGCTCGGCCGCCGCCTCCAGCACATACAGAAGCGTGGTCACGAAGGTGTAGATGCGGCACCCGAGGTCCTGCAGGTCCACCAGCAGCACGTCGAACGTGCCCATCCACTGCCCGCGCGGCCGCCGCACCTCGCCATACAGGCTGAACACCGAAATGCCGTGCACCGGATCGGTGTAGTCCGGGCTCTCCATCATATTGTCCTGCAGGTCGCCCTTCATCCCGTGCTGTGGACCGAAGGCGGCCGTCAGGGTGATCTCGGGACAGGCGGCCAGCGCATCCACCGCATGCGTCAGGTCCTTGGTCACCGACGCCGGATGCGCCAGCAGCGCCACGCGCCGCCCCTTCAGCTCGGCCCGCAGCGCGGGATCGGACAGCAGGCGATCAAGGCCGAAGTTCATAGGAGGTCCAGCACGAAGGAGTCGGGATGGTGAAAGTCCGGCTTATCCGAGGGATGCCTCAGCGCCCAATAGGAAATGCGCCCGTCCTTCCGCTCGACCACGGTCGACAGCGCCAGCGCCTGCGCACCGGGCGGGAGTTCGATCAGCCCCTCCAACGCCCATAACGCCTCGCCCCCATCCATCCCGAAGACTTCCACGCGCTCGCCCGCCTCGGCCATGCCGCTGCGATAGCCGTCGAAGCGGTAAGACGCCCACTGGCCGGACGGCGACAGGTTAAACTCGACGTAGCCGCCGCCGGCGGTGCGCACGAAGACCTCGAAGCAGGTGCGCCGCCACAGATCGTCTGTCCGGCCCGGCGCGGCCGCCTCGGGCCACGCCACCGCGTCTACATCGCCCTCCAGGATGAACCGCAGCCAGAGCCGGTCGCCACGCCGCTCCACCTCGACCGCCAGCGACAGCCCGTCCGCGTCGCCGAAAGACTTCAGTTCGTGCGTCACCCCGGCCTCCGCCGCCAAGCCTCCCCCTTGAGGCGACAGCCGTGCTACACGCCCCTTCCCCATCACGCCAAGCCTCGCCAAGCCCGACCATGACCGAACACGCCTTCACGTCTCCCTTCCTCCAGACCATGCAGGCGCGCGGCTATATCCACCAGATCACCCATCCGGCCGAGCTGGATGCGGCGGCCTCGGCGGGGGTGGTCACCGGCTACATCGGCTTCGACGCCACCGCGCCGTCGCTGCACGTGGGCCACCTGATCCAGATCATGCTGCTGCGCAGGCTGCAGCAGGCTGGGCACAAGCCCATCGTCCTGATGGGCGGCGGCACCACGAAGGTCGGCGACCCGTCCTTCAAGGACACCCAGCGCCCCCTGCTGACCGAAGACCGAATCGCCGAGAATATCGCCGGCATCCGCGGCGTGTTCGAAAAGTTCCTCACCTTCGGCGAGGGCCCCACCGACGCGGTCATGCTCGACAACGACGAGTGGCTGTCCAAGCTGGGCTATCTCGAGTTCCTGCGCGACTACGGGACCCACTTCACCGTCAATCGCATGCTGAGCTTCGATTCGGTCAAGCTGCGCCTGGAACGTGAGCAGCCGCTGACGTTTCTCGAGTTCAACTACATGCTGATGCAGGCCACCGACTTCCTGGAGCTGAACCGCCGCTACGGCTGCCAGCTGCAGATGGGCGGGTCCGACCAGTGGGGCAACATCGTCAACGGGGTCGAGCTGACCCGCCGCGTCGATGGCAAGGCCGCCTTCGGCCTGACCACCCCGCTGCTGTCCACCGCCTCCGGCCAGAAGATGGGCAAGACGGTGGGCGGCGCCGTCTGGCTGAACGCCGACGCCCTGTCGCCCTATGACTACTGGCAGTACTGGCGCAACACCGAGGACGGCGACGTGGGCCGCTTCATGCGCCTGTTCACCGATCTGTCGGACGCCGAGATCGTCAGCTTCGAGGCGCTTGAGGGCGCCGCCATCAATGACGCCAAAAAGGCGCTGGCCGACGCCGCCACCACCATGCTGCACGGCGCGGACGCGGCCGCCCAGGCGCGGGCGACTTCAGAAAAGGCATTCGAACGCGGAGTAGCGACGACTGATCTGCCCACTAGGGATCTGCTCTGGGCGGGCACGCCGGAGGAACAGCAACGTAACAGCGACCAGCCGTTCGAACTCAGAACAGCCGAGGCGCTTCTTAGAGCGTCAGAGCTTTCACCCTCGCTCGGCCAAGCCCGCAAGAAGATTCAGAACGAGGGTGTCTGGATCAACGATGAACTCGTTCGCGATCCTTCCCAAACCTTCGCGCGCTCGGACGCTGATCCGGAACTCTCAGCGTTCAAGGTTCGCTTGGGCAAGCGTGGTCAGATCGTGCTGGTTAAACCCATCTAATCCGCTCATCCCCGCGAAGGCGGGGAACCAGAAAAGGCGCACGGACGATGGCCTTCTTCACCTACATGCTGGCCAGCCAGCGGAACGGCACGCTCTACATCGGATCAACCGAAGACCTGATCCGCCGCGTCGCCCAGCACCGCGCCGGGACCTTTGGCGGGTTCACCGCCCGTCACGGCGTGCAGTTGCTCGTCTGGTACGAAGCCCACGAGACCCGTGAATCCGCCTTCCTGCGCGAGCGGCGCATAAAGAAGTGGAACCGCCCGTGGAAGCTGCGGCTGATCGAGGCCGACAACCCGACGTGGCGTGATCTGTACGACGAGTTTCGATTTGGCGGCCTCAGTGATGCGGCGTCCTGGATCCCCGCCTTCGCGGGGATGAGCGGAAAGGAAGCATGATGAAAGCCCCCACCCTCGATCTGCCCGCCGACGGCGGCGGCCGCGTGTCGCTGCAGGCGCTGAACGGACCGGCCGTCGTCTACTTCTATCCCAAGGACGACACGGCCGGATGCACCCGCGAGGCGCAGGATTTCACAGCCCTTGCGCCTGAGTTCGCCGCGCTGGGCGTCACCGTGATCGGCGTGTCGAAGGATACGGTGGCCAAGCACGAGCGGTTCAAGGCCAAGCATGGTCTGGATGTCGTGCTTGCGTCGGACGAGGACGGTGCGGCTTGCGAGGCTTGGGGCGTCTGGGTCGAAAAGACGCTCTACGGCCGCAAATACATGGGGATCGAGCGGGCCACCTTTCTCGTGGACGCCGAGGGGCTGATCCGCCGCGCCTGGCGCAAGGTGTCGGTGAAGGGCCATGCGCAGGAGGTGCTGGAGGCCGCTCGCGCGCTTTGATCCACTGTCCCGGACGCCCGGCCGCGTTCGCCGCTTGCGCGAATCGTCGCCTCAGGGGCGAAGTCGGTAAGGTTACGTCGGCTTTCGTGTGAAGCTGCCGTGGCTTGAACACCCGTCGTGCGGAGGTCGCCATGTTCAACAAGCCCAAGGCCAAGACGCCCGTCGCTTCGCCGGAGACCACGGCCTTGACGGACGCGCCCCGCCGTCAGCCGTCGCGGATCGGAGTCGACCTTCAGGTGCGCGGCTCGGTGGTGGGCGACGGCTGGCTGCAGCTCGAGGGGCAGATCAAGGGCGACGTGCACGTCGGCCGCCTGTTCGTCGAGGAGACGGGCGCCGTCGAGGGCGCCGTGTCGGCCGAGGCGGTCGAGGTCGGCGGCCGCATCCAGGGGCCGATCACCGCGCGCGAGGTGCGGGTGGCCGCCACCGGTTACGTCCAGGGCGACATCACCACCGAGAAGCTGTCGATCGACAGCGGCGCCTATTTCCAGGGTCGCTGCACGCAGATCCAGCCGCAGGTGAAGCCGATCCTGCCGGAAGCGCGCCCGGAGCCGGCGCAGGCCGCCGAAACGAATTCGAAGACGTCCCCGTCCTCGTCGCCCGTCGGGAGCTTCTCGACCGCGCCGGCGGTCTCCGAAAGCCGCCATTAGAAGAATAGGGCCGGCGTCGCCGCCGGCCCTCTTGTTTCACTCGACGGTGGAGCCGCGCGTCTCGCCGACCCGCGCCGCCAGCGCCGCGCCCATGAACTGATCCAGGTCGCCGTCCAGCACCCCTTGCGTGTCGGAGGTCTCGACCTCGGTCCGCAGATCCTTCACCATCTGATACGGCTGCAGCACATAGGACCGGATCTGGTGGCCCCAGCCGATGTCGGTCTTGGCGTCGGCCAAAGCCTGGGCCGCCGCCTCGCGCTTCTGCAGCTCCAGCTCGTACAGCCGCGCCCGCAGCATCTTCCAGGCCTGTTCGCGGTTCTGGTGCTGCGACCGCCCGGCCTGGCACGCCACCACCGTGTTGGTCGGGATGTGCGTCAGGCGCACGGCCGAATCGGTCTTGTTGATGTGCTGCCCGCCGGCGCCGGACGCCCGATAGGTGTCGGTGCGCACGTCCGACGGGTTGATGTCGATCTCGATGGCGTCGTCCACCACCGGCGACACCCCGATGGAGGCGAACGAGGTGTGCCGCTTGGCCGCCGCGTCATAAGGGCTGATGCGCACCAGCCGGTGCACGCCCGACTCCGACTTCAGCCAGCCATAGGCGTTCGGCCCCGAGATCTGGATCGTGGCCGACTTGATGCCCGCCTGCTCGCCCGATTCCTCGGCCTCCACCGTGACCTCATAGCCATGGGCCCGCGCCCAGCGGCTGTACATGCGCAGCAGCATGCCGGCCCAGTCGTTGGACTCGGTGCCCCCGGCGCCGGAGTTCACTTCCAGATAGGCGTCGTTGCCGTCCGCCTCGCCGGACAGCAGCGCCTCAAGCTCCGCTCGCGCCGCGCGTTCCTTGATGGCCTTCAGCTGGGCGCGTGCGTCTTCCAGAGCGGCCTCGTCGCCCTCCTCGTCGGCCATTTCGGCCAGCATGACGCCGTCCTCGAGCCCCTGTTCCATCTCCTTGACGGTGTTGATCTGGGCTTCAAGACGCGAGCGGTCGCGGCTGACGGCCTGCGCCTCGTCCGGCCGGTCCCACAGGGTCGGGTCCTCGACCCGCGCGTTCAGCTCATCGAGCTTTCGAAGGGCGACATCCCAGTCAAAGACGCCTCCTGAGCAGAGCGACGCTCTGCTCGATGTCGGCCTTCATGGCCTCGACATCCGGTCTCATCGCAATCTCCATGCGACAGCAAAAAGGAAAGGCGCGCCGGTCGGCCGGCGCGCCTTGGTCCGCCCTATCTAGAGCGTCAGTAGAGCCCGCTCAAGTCCTCGGCCGGCTCGCGCTTGGGCGGCGGCGGGGCGGCGGGGGGCGGAGGCGCGCCGCCGCTGGCCGCCGCCTCGCTCTCGCGCCGGATCACGTCATAGTAGCTC
>JAEYAO010000060.1 GCA_023456105.1 Pseudomonadota bacterium
CGTGCCAGGACCTGCCGGGACAGGACCTGTTCCAGTACCTCGACGAGACAGGTGAGCAACAATCGATCGCCTCGGCCGACGTGAACGCCTATCTGAAGGAAATCACCGGACGCGACATCACGGCGAAGGATTTCCGCACCTGGGCCGGAACCGTGCTGGCGGCGCTCGCTCTTGCGGAATTCGAGGAATTCGACAGCGACGCGAAGGCGAAGAAGAACATCCGCGCGGCCATCGAGAAGGTTTCCTCGCGCCTCGGCAACACGCCGAGCATCTGCCGCAAATGCTACGTGCACCCGGAGGTCTTCGCGTCCTATCTCGACGGAGGCCTGCTGCTGGACATCAAGGAGGAGATCGAGACGGAGCTGCGCGAGGACCTCGCCAGCCTGAAGCCCGAAGAGGCCGCCGTGCTGGCCCTGCTGGAGCAGCGCCTCTCCCGTGAGGTCGAGAAGAAGGCGGAGAAGAAACCCGCTAAGAAGCGTCGTGCGTCGGCGGGTCGAAAGCACAAGCATCAGCCCGAGATGCGGGTTTGATGAACCGGGCGGCCCGAAGCCGGTGATGAGAGGAGATGCCGAGGCGCCTTGACCTCGCGCCTCCCGCGTGGTCATCCAATCCGGTCAACCGGAACCAGGCGAGATGAGCCGTTCACCGTCCTCGATTGCCGCCGTCGCGGCCCTTCTCGCCTGCCTCGCTGCACCCTCGGTCGCGCAGGAGGCGCAGCCTCAAAGCTGGCCCGAGGTCAAATGCGCCCGCTACAGGAAGGCGTGGTCGGACGCCCTTGCCCATCGCGGCATGACGGGCCTGAGCCGAGACTTCATCGAGCGTCACGATGCCTTCCTGGCTTCGGGCTGCACGATCAAGGGCGATGTGTGCCCGCGCTCGGCTGAGGAACTCGACCTCGCCAACATGATGGTGGTCGCCGCCATGAATGCCGGAACGGCGAGCACGTTTCCGCCCTTCGCCTGCCGCAAGTGATGGACCGTCCGTCTCCGGCGAGCGGCGCGAACATTTCCCTGTCTCGTCCGTTAGGGCTTCGCCACCACGATTTCAGCGAGGCCTCGTCATGCGGATTCACCATCTCAATTGCGGTTGCATGTGTCCCGTCGGGGGCAAGCTTTGGGATGGTGCGAGCCCTGGCCTGACGGGCCATCTGATCTGCCATTGCCTGCTCGTGGAGACGGACAACAATGGCTTGGTCCTAGTCGATACGGGCTTCGGCTCCAGGGACGTGGAAGATCCCTATGGGCGGATCAGCCCGCTCTTCATCCACACGAACCGGATCCAGCTGGAACACCGCTATACGGCGCTGGAGCAGGTGCGGAGTCTCGGCTTCTCGCCGCGCGACGTGCGCCACATCGTGCTGACCCATCTCGATTTCGACCATGCGGGCGGCCTCGAGGATTTTCCGGAAGCGACCGTTCACGTCCTGCGTACGGAGATCGAAGAGGCGGAGGTGAGGCAGGGCTTCATCCACCGCCGCCGCTACAGCCCCCGGCAATGGGACGAGGTGCGGGACTGGCGCTTCTACGACCCGACGGGCGAGGCGTGGTTCGGCTTCCGCTCCGTCCGCGACCTCGACGGGTTGCCGCCCGAGATTCTGATGATCCCGCTTCCGGGCCACACCATGGGCCATGCCGGCATCGCCATCGAAACCCCGGAGGGTTGGCTGCTCAACGCCGGCGATGCCTATTTCCACCGGCACGAGATGGACGAGGATCCCTCCTGCACGCCGGGGCTGCGCGCCTATCAGACCCTGATGGAGGAGGACCGGCCGCTTCGCCTCCACAACCAGGAGCGGCTGCGTGTCCTGGCCAACGACGAGCGCGACAATGTGAGGATCTTCTGCAGCCATGACCCGATCGAGCTCGAGGCGCTGCAGCGCCTGAGCACGGGATGGCGGCCGATTTCCGCGCGACACGATCCCCATCTGCGGGCCCATTGAACCGCGGGAGCGTGATCCGCGAAGGCACCCCGGTTCGCCGTTGAGAGGGCGGCAGGTCAGGAAAGGAGCCGTTCCCTCGGAGCTGGAAACAGTCCCGCCCTCTGGTCGCTGCCGGCTGTCGCCCTAAAAGCAGGCAGGTAGGCCGATGAGGGGAAGCGGAAAATGGAATTCGATGCCCTGTTGCTCTCGCGCATCCAGTTCGGGTTCACGGTCGCCTTTCATATCATCTTCCCGGCCTTCACCGTCGGTCTAGCCAGCTGGCTCGCGGCGCTGGAATTCAACTGGCTGCGCACGGGCGACCCGCTCTATCGCAACCTCTTCCGCTTCTGGGTCAAGGTCTTCGCCGTCTCCTTCGGGCTCGGCGTCGTATCCGGGATCGTGATGAGCTACCAGTTCGGGACGAACTGGTCGCGATATTCCGAATTCACCGGCAACGTGCTCGGACCCGTCATCGCCTACGAGGTGATCACCGCCTTCTTCCTGGAGGCGGCCTTCCTGGGCATCATGCTCTTCGGCTGGGAAAAGGTCGGCGACCGCCTGCATTTCTTCGCCACCTGCATGGTGGCGCTGGGAACGCTGATCTCGGCTTTCTGGATCCTGTCCGCCAATTCCTGGATGCAGACGCCCGACGGGTTCGCCATCGAGAACGGCAAGGCGGTGCCGGTCGATTGGTTCAAGGTCGTCTTCAACCCGTCCTTCCCGCTTCGCTACGCCCATATGGTGATGGGCTGCTATCTGACAACGGCTTTCGCGGTCGCCGGCATGTCGGCCTGGATGCTGCTCCGGCATCCCCACGACGCGCCGCCCGGGAAGCTGCAAGCCTCGCGGCGCTCCCTGTCCATGGCGCTGTGGTTCGCCACCATCTTCGTGCCGGTGCAGATCCTGATCGGCGACCTCCATGGCCTCGGCGTGCTCAAATACCAGCCGACGAAGCTGGCGGCCATCGAGGGCAACTGGGACAAGATGGCGAATATGCCGCTTCGTCTGTTCGCCCTTCCGGACGAGGTGGCGGAAACGAACCATTACGAGATCGCCATCCCGAAAATCGGCAGCTGGGTCCTGACCCATGCCTTCGACGGCGTCGTGCCCGGCCTGAAGGAAGTGCCGCCGGACGAGCGTCCTCCGGTCTGGCCCGTGTTCTTCTCCTTCCGCATCATGGTCGCCATCGGGTTCGCCATGCTCGGCATCGGGCTGTGGAGCCTCTATCTGCGCTGGAAGGGTACGCTCTTCACCAACAGAACC
>JAEYAO010000088.1 GCA_023456105.1 Pseudomonadota bacterium
CAGATCGGCCGGTCCGCTGCGCTGGTTGGGGGCTGCGCTGACCGGCCTCTTGCCAACCCCGACAACCCCAGCTCAGATCACCAAAGGACTCTCGTTATGGCTGGATGAGAAACGGGGGTCACGTCAACCGGACCTGACTCATTGCGGCGGCTGAGAATGTCTGCTGTCGGGTTGTAAGCGGCCCGAAGCGTGGACGCCCGGTGCTGACTCCAAGGCGACCTAAGGGATGTCAGCTTCTAGGCAACTAACTTCCAACAGCGACCGCTCGATAACGAGGATCGGGCTAGGCCTTTGGCCGATTTCGCAACGCCAGCTGCTGGACGTAACGGCTGCGCTTGAGGTAGTTGGTCCTTCCTGACGGCGGGGTGAAACTATGGGTACAGCTTGGATCGGCTGTGTTGCTTTCGGCCTTTTGGCCGGATCAGCGCCGAACGCCCTTTCGGCGATCTCCCAAGTTCAGGCCGCGTCCCAAGAGGCGGCCCAAGGCGGTGCCACAGTCGCTCTGACCTTTGCGGCTGCTCAACAACGTTTGCGCTCCAATTCCAGTCTTGGTCGCGCTGCGGGCTATGGGATGCAGGCCGCGAGGGCCCAGGCGGATGTGGCTGCCGGGCTAAATCGACCGACCGTAGCGCTCGATGCTCAGTTGATCCGTTATCGCAAAACATTCGATCTCTCGCTGGGTGACACGCTGGACCGCGCGCAGACCGAGCTCGGCGCCGCCATTCCTGGGCTCATCGCGGACTTGCCCGGTGTGCCGGGTGACGTGTTGCAGAGTGTCGGTCAGCGGCTGGAAGCGGCGCTTCCCGAAATTTTCTCCGCCTTGCCGCAAGACGTCCGACTGCAGGTCGACGACACGACCTTTCGCCCCACAGTGACGGCGCTTCAGCCGATCTACACCGGCGGTGCGATTCCAGCTCTCCGACGAGCGGCGGCGGCCAATGTGGATTTGGCGCAGGCGAAGCAGCAGGAAGCGGTCAGTTTGGAGGATGTGAATCTGGCGCGGGCTTACTTTGGCCAGGTGCTGGCAGCCGAAGCACTGAAGATCGCACGGGAGACCCGTGACGGCTTCGATCTGCATTTGCGCAACGCTCGACTGCTGGAATCGCAAGGCGTGCTCAGCCACGCCCAGACGCTTCAGGTCGAAGTCGCCCGCGATGCGGCGCAGCGGCAGGTGAACAGGGCCGAACTGGAGCACGACAACGCCGTGGCGTCCCTCGCCAGGGTCGTTGACACCAATGGCGCCGTCGTTCCCACCACGCCCCTGTTCGTAAACCGCGACCCAGTCGGTCCAGCCGGCGTGTTTCTTGACCAGGCAAGCCAGGCGAACGCTCGCCTTGCGCAGGCCCAAGCCGGGCGCGATCTGGCTGAGGCGGGCGCCGATCTTGCGGCGTCACGAATGAAGCCGTCCGTCTATGCATTTGGAACCTACAATCTGAATCCAGACGACGCTCTGCCGACCGAGCCGGATTGGGCGGTTGGGATCGGCGCCCGTTACACTCTGATTTCGACGGTGGATCGACGACGCATGCTGGGCGCAGCGCGCGCTCAGGCCTCGGCTGCTGCGGAGGTGGAACGACAGGCCCGAGACGACGCCCGATTGCTGGTCACGCGAGCGTATAATCAGGCAGAGTTGGCGCGTCGTCAGTTTCTGAGCATGGACAGCAGCCTAGAGGCCGCCAGCGAGAATCTTAGAGTTCAGGAGGTTGGGTTCCGTGAAGGCGAGGCCACAGCCGCCTCGGTCGTGGACGCCCGCAATCTTCTGGGGACCGCGCGTTTGCAACGCGCAGCAGCAGCTTACGAATATGATCTCAGCCTGGCCGCCTTGCTGGCGGCGTCGGGAAGCGATCTGACCTTGAACGACTATCTGCAACGCGAAGACCGGATAAGCGCGCCATGAGCGAGACGCCTCCCTTTGCCGATGCCCCGACAAACGGTGCGCCGACCATCGCGGCCAGTCGTACATCTGCACGGCGACGTATTCTGCTTGTGATCGTGGGCGTCGGCCTCGTACTGCTGATCGGCTTCATCATCGTGGGCCTCTTCCTCGCGGCCCGTCCTGCCAGGGATCAAGTTCAGGGCATGGTCGAGGCGGAGACCTTCACTGTTGCGACCAAGGTGCCCAGTCGCGTGGAGCGCTTCCTGGCTTCAGAGGGCGATCAGGTGAAGGCAGGTCAAGAGTTGGCTCTGATGAGCAGCCCGGAGGTTGCAGCAAAGGAGGCTCAGGCCCGGGCCTTGCTTCAGTCGAGTGAGGCCATTCAGTCGATGAGCCGCGAAGGCGCTCGCCGCGAGGATGTGCAGTCGGTCGAGTCCGTCTGGCGCGCCGCGCAGGCGACGGCTCGTTTGGCGGACCAGACTGCGCGGCGGGCGGAGAACCTGTTCGCCGAAGGCGTGATTTCCGCCCAACGCCGTGACGAAGCCGTGGCCGCCCGCGCTGCTACAGCCTCGCAGACCGAAGCCGCCCGTCAGCAGTATCTGAAGGCGTTGGCAGGGACACGGCCGCAGGAAAAATCTGTTGCCGACGCCAATGTGCGAGGCGCGCAGGCCGCCGTCGCCGAGGTCCAAAGTCTCCAAGGCGAGATACGACTGCTCGCTCCAAATGACGGCGAGGTTGCGGAGCGTTTCGCCAATGTCGGCGAGCTTGTGCTCACGGGCGTGCCAGTCTTCACAATCGTGGACATCGGCGACCCGTGGGTTACGTTCAGTGTGCGCGAGGATCAGTTTCGCGATCTGAAAATCGGCGCGATCGTGCGTGGCGACGTGCCCGCACTCGGCCTCGCTGACGTCGCCTTCCGGATCACCGCCATCCATCCTCAAGGCGAGTTCGCCACTTGGCGCTCAACCCGGCAGTCGAGCGGCTATGACGTGCGAAGCTTTCAGGTCAAGGCCAAGCCTGTTCGCCCTGTCAACGGACTCAGGCCTGGCATGAGCGTGCTGTTCGATTGGTCCGCACGGTGAGACGCCTCGCGGCCGTCTTCGTATCGGCCGTTCGGGACGAGGCGCGCGTCCTGGTGACCCGACCGTGGGACGCGTTCGTCGCCTTTGGTCTGCCGCTGATCCTGCTGATGGTTATCGCGGCGATGTTGGCCCCTGGAGTGATCCGTCAGGCCCCGGTCGCCGTGGTGGATCAGGACCATTCGGCCTTCAGCCGCGCCGCAATTCGCAACATGGAGGCGAGCGCCGGTGTTCGCGTGACCCATGCTCCAACGACGATGACGGAGGCCATGGCCTTGATGCGGCGAGGCGAGATTTACAGCGTCGCTCATTTTCCAGCAGATTTTTCTGATGGGGCATTTCGTCGGCCGGAACAGGTGACCGTGTCGTTCAACGGCGCCTTCCAGACGGTCGGCGCCTTGTCGGCCTTGGGGCAGAGCGCGGCCATCGCATCAGCGGCCGGCCAGCAGTTGCAAGAACGCGCGCGACAGAGAGGATTGCCCGAAACAGCCTTGCAACTCCCCGCTGTCCAGGTGTCGGTCGTCGGCAATCCGCAACTCAGCTTCGAGCTTTTTCTCGGCGGACTTCTGGCGCCGGGGGTTCTTCATCTGCTGGCGGCTTGTTCCACGGTGCTGGCGGTTGGTCGGCTGATGCAGGGCGGCTCCTTCAAACGTTTCAAGACCGAGACGGGCGGCTTCACAACGACGGCTCTGATCGGGCGACTCATTCCGCACTTCGTGATCTTCAGCCTGTGGGGGTTGGCCTGGATCGCTTGGCTCAGCGGCGTCCGGGGCTGGGGTGTGGCAGGGTCTCTCCCGCTGCTGATCCTTGGCATACTCGCCTTGATGGCGGTGAGCGTTGTCTTATCGGCTTTTCTGGTCGCCGCGCTTGGCGAGGTGGATATGGCGTTCTCGGCCACCGCCATCTACTCGGGTGCGGCTATCGCCTTTTCCAACGGCACTCTCCCGCTGGACCATGGGCCGCGCTTTGCCCGGATCTGGAGCGATATCCTTCCCTATACGCACTATCTACGGCTGCAGACGGGTCAGCTGGTCACGGGGGCGGATTCAGCAACGGCATGGCGAGACTTGATGATTCTGAGCGGCGTCACCGTGATCGGTCTGATCGTTTCGGCGCTTTTCATCCGGGTACGAGCGCGTCTTGTCCCCAAGCCGGAGAATTTGAACTTTCCGCTCCCGCAACAGGGCGTTATCGCCGCCTTCGCCGCGACGTTCCGAAACCTGCCGCGTGCGCGGCCGGTCAGCAGCCTGCTGATCCTGGCCGTCGTCCTTTACGCCTTTTACTATCCGGCCGCCTATGCCGGACAGGCCGCGACGGGACTGCCCATCGCCATAGCGACACCGACGCAGACAGCGCTGACGCGCACTCTTGTCGAAGACCTGAATGCTTCGCGCGAGATCGAGGTCGCCGCCGTGATTTCATCCCCTGCTGAGGGCTTTGAACTGATGCGGCGCGGCGTTGTCGACGGGGTCGTCGTCCTGCCTCAGCGTTTTGAGGCCGATCTGTTGAGGGGGGTGCCGACGGGCGTGGCCATCTGGCTGAACGGCGGTTATCTGGTTCGTGTCACAGCGGTCGGCAAAGCCGTCGCCGCCGCAACAGCGCAGGTCGCCGAGGCGCAGTTGAAAGGGCTGCCTGATATCGCCCGCGCCGTCAGATTGGCGCCGACCCTGAAGCAGGTTTCCCTCTTCAACCCGACGGAGGGCTACGGCGGTTACGCCGTGCCGGCGGTCAGTCTTATCATCTTGCAGCAGACGCTATTGCTGGGAGCCGGCGTGATCACAGCCGTGCGTCGAGAAACCGGCGCGGCTAGGCTGAAACGCAGCGCGCGCTTGGGTCTGTGGCTGGCGCTTACGGCGATTGGGACAGCCTCCAGTCTCTTCTATTTCGGTTTCGTGTTCTGGTTTCAGGACTATCCCCGCGCAGGCAACCTCATCGGCGTCCTACTGCTGGCGCCCATATTTTCAGCGGCGGTCGCCGCTGTGGGTCTGCTTCTAGGCGCGCTTTTCGATCGCCATGAACGGGTCTTGCAGGTTCTGGTCGGCACTTCCGCGCCCTTGTTCTTCCTGTCAGGCGCTGCGTGGCCGCATTTCATGATGCCTGAAGGTCTCGTCTGGCTCGCGCATTTTTCACCGTCCACCGCTGCCGTTCAGGCCTTTGTTCGCCTGAACGCCATGGGCGCCAGCCTTTCAGAAGTCTCAGGTTTGGCAGCCATTTTGACAGGCCTTGCCTTCGTCTATGGCGGCCTGTGGGTGGTGCGTGGACCAGCGCGTTCTGACCTGCGTCGATGACGTCGGGCGCGAACAAATCAGTTAGCTAGAGAGAAACAAACTCTATCTCGACATCGAAGGGATGGTGACACTGATCTTCCCCCGTAAAAGTGGACGGGGTTAAGCCGCTTTGCGCTCGGCCTCAGCGGGGCTGATATAGCCCAGTGCTGAGTGCAGGCGATGGGGATTGTAGAAGCCCTCGATGTATCCGAACAG